>CANRIN010000004.1 GCA_947630675.1 uncultured Clostridia bacterium
TCGTAAAATTTGCGGATTCCGATTCCTCACTTGCGTAAGAGAAAATCCGGGCAGGAGACTGTTCCGCCACGCAAAATTTGCCCGACCGTGACGGAAATGAAAAATTCCAAAAGATGGAAATAAAAAAATTCAAAAGAGGTGTTGACTTTTTGACGTTTCCAGCGTATAATAAAAGTTCAGGCGGTGAACAAAATGGCTGACGGGCAAAAACTGATTGCGCAAAACAAGAAGGCGTTTCACGAGTATTTTGTAGAAGAAACCTACGAAGCGGGGATCGCCCTGACCGGGACGGAAGTAAAATCCGTTCGGGCGGGCAAGGCGAATCTCAAGGACAGTTATGTTTCTTGCAAAACCGGAGAAGCGTTTGTGATTGGTATGCACATCAGCCCGTATGAGAAGGGAAACATCTTCAACCGCGACCCGCTCCGCCCGAAGCGCCTGCTCCTGCACAAGCGGGAGATATGGAAGCTCGCGGCAAAGGTCGAGCAGGACGGATATACGCTCGTGCCGATATCGGTGTACCTCAAAGGACCGCGCGTGAAGGTCGAGATAGCGCTCGCGAAGGGCAAGCATCTGCACGACAAGCGCGCCGCCGCCGCCGAGCGGGACGCGAAGCGCGAGATGGACAGAGTGATGAAATCGCGAAACAGGTAACATCGGAGGGAGACGCATCACAATGAAAAGGACGGTTTCGGTACTTATTTTACTTGCCATGCTGCTCGGGGCGGCCGCCTGCGGCGGCTGTTCGGCGGGCGTCGTCAGCAGTGAGGACGGTCCGACAAAGGTGATAGTCGGAGAAAACACGGACAACCCCTCGGAAGAGGCGGAGAATAACAACGGGGAGGAAGAAGAAGTGCAGAACCCACAGGTAACGATAACCATGGAGGACGGGGGAGTGATAGTCGCGGAGCTTTATCCGGACGTCGCGCCGAACACTGTCAACAACTTCATAAGCCTTGCAAAGAGCGGATTTTATGACGGTGTCATATTCCACCGCGTCGTTGAAGGCTTCATGATCCAGGGCGGCTCGCCGGACGGCACCGGCTCGGGCGGACCGGATTACACGATAAAGGGCGAGTTCACGTCCAACGGCTTCGAGAATAATCTACAGCACACGCCGGGCGTGCTCTCGATGGCGCGCGCGAACGACCCGGACAGTGCGGGCAGCCAGTTCTTTATCATGACGAGCAACTCTCCGCACCTCGACGGGAATTACGCCGCCTTCGGCAAGGTCATAGAGGGCATGGACGTCGTGTACAAGATAGAGACCGTCCCGACCGATTACTACGACCGTCCCACCACCGAGCAGAAGATAGCAACGATGACGGTCGACACCTTCGGCGTGGACTATCCCGAGCCGGAAACGATAAAGTAACTATTGTCTGTACTGTCAGAGGCGGAGCTCAGGCTCCGCCCGCATCCGGGGGCGTACCGGTTTCGACGGGGACGCGGGTGCGTGATAAGCGGGTCGTGGCGCCCACCACGTTAAAAGGGCAACCTTTATAAATTAAGTAACGACAATAGTCTTGCTTACGCGGCCTAACTAAAGGCTGCCGTCCGCCCGGAGAGTACCGCGGCTCCGGCTCGGGCGTGATTCAGCGGTGAACGTGCCCCCGCAACGTCCTGAGCGGGGTGCATGAATTATCGGACTACCTCCCCGTATAGCCCGCCGATCGGCGATGCAGGGAGGGAAGCTTAAACATTCGGCTGCACCCGGAGAAGATCGCGAGGAAGTGTTTTCGGACGGGGGTCCAACTCCCCCCGCCTCCACCAAAACAAATGCCACGACTTTGTCGTGGCATTTGTTTTGGATTCCCCAAACGGTTCCGCAGGAACCGTTTGGGACCCCTTCTGATTAATTAAAATGCTCGCCCCGAATAAATCGGGGCTCCGCGAAGTTAGCGGCTTTGCCGCTAACTTCAACCGCGCGAACAAGCGCGGAAAATCGGCAAGGCTCGCCAGAGACTTGCCGATTTTTAACTCTTCACTCTTCACTTTTCACTATTCACTGAATCTTTCGCCTTGCCGATTTTTGGAAGTAAGAAGTAAAAGTGAATAGTGAAGAAGTATGAAGCGGAGTCCGCTTCGCGGAGAGAATTGAACAGGAACGGAAGGCGGTTTGCCGGCATCAGGCTCGCAAGAGACTTGCCGATTTTTAACTCTTCACTCTTCACTTTTCACTATTCACCGAATCTTTCGCCTTCCCGATTTTTGGAAGTAAGAAGTAAAAGTGAATAGTGAAGAGGTATGAAGCGGAGTCCGCTTCGCGGAAGTAAGACAGGAAAAGCAGGTGAGAAAATGCCGAACAGTCCTCTGATGGAGAAATCAAAGCTGTTTGCACTGGAAGTTATCAGGGTGTGCAAAGAGCTGCGGACAGCGAAGTGCGAAAGCACACTCATAAATCAGTTTTTGCGCGCCGGAACAAGTATCGGCGCGAATATCCGAGAAGCTTTCTATGCCCACGGGAAGGCGGATTTTATCGCAAAGCTGCAAATCGCTTTGAAGGAGTGCTCCGAAACCGAATATTGGATAGAATTGATCATTGAAAGCGGGTATTACGGCGATAAGGGCTTGCTGGAGCGATGCACAGAGATAAAACGTATCCTGATAGCCTCACTTAATACCGCAAAGAAAGACGTCAAAAGTGATGACTGAAAACATCCGACCGGCACTTGACATCCGGGCGGATATTTTTTCGCAAAGTTGTTGACAAGTGTAGACAAACCTGTTATAATTTGATTACAGATGTAGACAGAAAGGAGTGTATATCAAATGGATGAAAAAAATATAAGCCTTACTCCCGCCGAGTGGAGCGTGATGGAGTGCCTGTGGGAGCGGTCACCGATGACCGGGCGCGAGCTCACCGATGCCATGCGCGGGCAGTGCGGCTGGAGCCGTTCGACGACGCTGACGCTCCTCGGCCGGATGGAGGCCAAGGGCGCGGTCGCGGGTGACACAGAGAGCGGGAAGAAGTCTTTCCGCCCGCTCGTGGGGCGGGATGAGATAGCCCTGAAGGAGACAGAGGACTTCCTCGACAGAGTCTACAACGGCAGCCTCAGCCTGCTTGTGAGCTCCTTTACAAAAAAACAACCGCTCTCCCAGAAAGAGATAGATGAGCTCTACGACATACTGAAGAAAATGGAGGAGGACAGAGATGCTTGAGTGGATAGTTTCTTCTACACTGCTCATCCTCGTGGTGGCGGCGCTCCGCGCCGCGCTGAAAGGACGCATAAGCCCGCGCCTTCAGTACGCCCTCTGGCTGCCGGTGCTGCTGCGCCTGCTCATCCCGGTGAGCTTCGGCTCGTCACAGGTGAGCGTAAACAATCTGGTGCGGGTAGCCTCCGGCACAGAGACGGGGCAGGCGATAACCTCCTTCTCGCAGGCAGAGCTTCCGCGTATGACCTACAGCGCCGCATATTCCGAGGTATCGCGCGAGTATGAGGAAAGAGGTGTCGACATCTCGGCGCTGCCGTCCGCAGAGCGAGAGGCGGCTGACCGCGAGGTGCTTTCGCGTATGAACGGAGGGCTTACCGTCCGCGAGATGCTGACCGTCGTGTGGGCGGCGGGAGCCGCCGCAGTAGGGTGCGCGTTTGTTTTCTCAAACCTGCGATTTTACGCGTGTCTCAGAAGATCGAGAAAAAAGCTCGGAACGCGCGGAACGCTTGACGTGTACGTCTCCGGGGCGGTCGAGACGCCCTGCCTCTTCGGCCTTGTCCTGCCCTCGATATACGTCACGCCGGAGGCGGCGGAGAACGCTGCCGCGATGCGCCATGTCACCGAGCACGAGCTTACGCACTTCCGCCACGGCGACAACGTATGGTCGCTGCTGCGCGGCGTGTGCCTCGCGCTCCACTGGTACAACCCCTTCGTCTGGTGCGCGGCGCTGCTTTCGTGCAGGGACTCCGAGCTCGCCTGCGACGAGGCGGCGATAAAGCGCCTCGGCGAGAGCGAGCGCGCCGACTATGGCAGAACGCTCATCGGCATGACCTGCCGCAAGCGCCCAAATCTCTTCGGTTTTGCCACCACCATGACCGGCAGCGGCAGGAGCATTAAGGAGCGCGTCATATTTATCGCAAAGAAGCCGAGGACGACCGTGCTTGCGCTTATTGCGGTGCTTATAGTCGCGGCTGTCGCGGCGGGATGTACGTTTACCGGGGCGAAGGAGCCGGCGGAGGACGCGCTTGCCGTCTTCGACTTCTCGCTTTACGACCGCCTGGCGCGCTCCACTTACGACGACATAGTGGAGGAACTCGGACTTTCCGGGGACGAGGCGGAGCTTGATATGGGCGGCCTCTTTATCGACTCGGTCGAGTATAGGGGGCGGGAGTTCGGCGAGTGGCTGAACTTCATGTCGAAGCTCTCCGGCTCGGATTTCCCGGATGAAGCCGTGCCGACGCTTAACAACATCGCCTACAACTACTTTCTGCCGGAGGGCAGCGAGGATGAGGCGAAGGAGGTCGTGGCAGAGCTGTATAACGACCTCACGAAGAAGTACGGCAGCCCCGTCATACAAGACACCGTCGCGAAAATGCTCGCGGGCGACGACGTCGATTTCTGCGGCGCAGGGTGGGCCTTCCCGGATAACCCCTACTATACGCTGTCGCTTGTGGGAGAGTTTGGGCAGGGCGGCTGCACGGTGCGCCTTTCATGCACTCCCGGACCGATGGCGTTCATAGCCGGTGCGGAGGACCCGGAGACGGCGGAGATAACGGTGGACGAGAGCGGCGTGCCGTATATCCGATATTCTCCCGAGGAGGAGTGGGTGCGCCTCGGTGAGCCGATAGCGCCGCCAAAGGAGTGGGCGACTGATGTCGACGGCGGCGGCGAAGGGCTTGCCGGCCGGAACGAGGCTTCCGCGCTCTTTGTTTATCCTGATACCACCGAGCTGTGGGCGCGGCTCGTCTCTCAAACAGACGGATGGCTCGTCGCCTGTTGCCCGCGCGGGGTCTCGTCGGCGGACACATACGTCTACAAAACGGAGGACGGAGGCGTCACCTGGATCGAGACCGCGCGGCCCGAGGAGGGCTGGCTTGTGGGCGCGGTCGGATTTATAAACCCCGAGCGCCTGATAGTCGCAAAACGTCTCTTTGACGGCGCTCCGTGCTTCATCACAAAGGACAGCGGCGGGACATGGGATGAGATCCCTCTTCCCGGAGAGAACCTTCAAGTGCGGTCGATAACGGTGGACGGCAGCACCGTTTCCATGGAGGTCGGGCCGTCCGAGGCTTCGCCTGAGTGGTACGTTATGACCTCCCGCGACCTAGGCGACACATGGGAGACGGCGGAGGTAACGGTGTCGGACTACGCTTCCCTCGGTCCCATGGTGGACTACGCCGAGCAGCGCGCATCGGATGCGGAGTCGGTCACGGTGTCATACTTCCGTG
Organism: uncultured Clostridia bacterium; assembly: GCA_947630675.1. Taxonomy (GTDB): domain Bacteria; phylum Bacillota; class Clostridia; order Oscillospirales; family JAAYOS01; genus CANRIN01. Next base: position 5,385 of record CANRIN010000004.1, read on the forward strand.
AGGATGGAAAGCTCACCGAAACGGTGCGGGACACCGTCGCAGACGCCCGCGCAGTCGGTCTGCAAAAGCTCGGCGAGCTGGACGGCCTCGCGCCGGACGGAACGCTCGAACTCTGGGAGTGGTACCTTGAGATAAAGCCGACGAACGCCGGGGGACGCGAGATAGCCCCCATCGGCGGCGAATACGTCACGGAGGACGGCTACCTCGGCGAGGGAAGCGGCGTGTTCACGATAGCGCTCCAACGGGACGACGGCGGTTTCGAGGTCCTCGCCGAGCCGGAGCCGGTGTTCTTCGGGATGTACCGCTACACGGTGGAGGAGTCGCTGTACGACTGGTACGTCACCGAGTACGGCATGGACGAACTGCCGCTCTATGTCGAGGACTGGGCAGACCGCTTGACCTTTCCGGAGGGCGGCGGCTTCGGAAGCTTCCCGGCCCACCGCTATGACGGCGACGGGTGGTACATATACATCCCGGTAGAAGCGTGGACGCCCGCGGAGGCGGACGGGAGCGAAGCGGCGTGGGAGTCGGAGTACGGCACCGGCTCGACGGTCTCGGTGTCCCGCTCCGAAAACTCCGTCGAGGATGAGGAAAAGCAGCTCCTAGAGCAGGGCTTTGAATCGTCGGACGGCGGTGTCTACGAGAGAGATGCCGACGGCGTGCACGAGAGCTGCCGGCTCTTCTCGGCGGGGTCCGGGTGCCTGTGCGTCCGCACGGTCTGGACCGAGGACGGCGTCACCGAATACCCGTATATCGCGATAGAGCCGGAGGTGCTCCGCCTGATTTCGGAGAGCTTCGCGGCGCAGGTTTACTCCTTCTGAAGCAGTTGATCGAAGAAACTTCGGAAAGCCCCAAACGGCGGTCTGCCGTTTGGGGCTTGCTTTCGTTCACGATTTGCTTATTGACTCGCACGGGGGCGCAGGGCTATAATGATTCCCGGAAATCTTTTTGAGGAGAAGATAGGATGAAAAGAATTGCGGCGGTCTGCCTGCTTTTCATATTGATTTTTACGTCCTGCGCCGAGAAAAGCGAGGTGCGGGAACCGTCAGCGGAACAGCTTGCGGCCGCCGTGCTCGCGAGTCAGGATACTCTTCCGCCGCTCTACGCCGTGCGGTACGGTGAGGACGGCTTTGAGGACTACGCCTCGCTGTACCTCACGGACGTCTCGGGCGTCACGGACGGCGTGATATGCTATCCCTACGGCGTGGACGCGACCGAGCTCGCGGTGCTCCGCTTTGCGGACGCGGACGCGGCGGAGACTGGCGAAGAGAGCATGACGGACTATCTTCTCTCCCGCGCTTCCGCGTTCGAGGGCTACGCTCCCGAACAGGCGGCGCAGGTTGAGAACGGCAGGGTAGTCCGCGACGGGCGAACCGTCCTGCTCGCGGTCTTCCGCGACACGGACGCGTCCGTTGAGGCGTTTGAGGCGTGCATAGACGGCGCGGCGCCGTCCGGGACGCTTGATTCTCTGCTTGCGGCTTCGCCGTCGCCGAGCGTGGAGCCGACGAAGGAGCCATCGGCAGAACCGACGCCTGCGGCCACAGAGGAACCGACAGAGGAGCCGAAGGTCACGGAGGAACCGAGCGCTGAACCGGCATCCTCGGAGCCTTCGGGAACCGAGCCGAGCGCGGCGCCGTCCGAAGTGCCGCCAGAGACCGCGGCGCCGTCCCCGGCAGAGGAGGCTTCCGCCGAACCGTCCGGAGAGGTTTCGTCCGAGCCGGAGATATATCCTCCCTCGCCGGATGACTTATATGACCACGACGCGGTGCTCGAGGCATACCGAAGCGGGGACGCTTCCGCGCTCTCTCCGAAGAACGCCGCCATCTACGAGTGCGTCACGGAAGCGATAGCGGAGCATATCAACGACGGCATGAGCGACTACGAAAAGGAACTCGCCGTACATGACTACATAATAGACTGCGGGGAATATGACCGCGCGGTGCTCTATCCCGGTTTCGGCTCGCCGGACCCGGACAACTCAAATCCGTACGGAACGCTGATAAACGGCAGCGCGATATGCTCCGGATATTCAGGCACGTTCCAGCTGTTTATGGACATGCTCGGCATTGAGTGCGTCACGGTGAACGGCACGGCGAACGCCGAACGGGAGGATCACGCGTGGAACATGGTGCGCCTCGGCGGGGAGTGGTACTGCGTCGACGTGACGTGGGACGACCCTGTGGGGCTCGTCACGCACAGCGCCTTCGAGCGCCATCAGTATTTCAACGTCACGAGCGAGTATCTGCGCGCCACCGGCCACTATTGGGAAGAAGAGAACGTCCCGGAAGCAACAGCGACGGAGTTTGCGTGGAAGCATTGACCCGATGCGCCGGTGTAGGCCTCACCTCTGACTTAAGACCCACAACCAAAACCGCCAGCACAGGACAAACCTGCGTCACAACAACATCGAACGATTCCTGCGTCGTAGAATTCACAATCCGGTTCAACGCTCCGACTATAAGCGTAATGCAGATGCTTTCACTAGGAGATGGAACTGTCGGTTCTATGCAGAAAGAATAAGCGGGGAAGCTGATACCAGCTTCCCCGCTATTTTTGGCGTGGTAGAGACTTGATATGTAGAAAGAGGGGTACATAGGGGAGAAAACTGGTTTTCTCCCCTATGTGTGTTTTTGGCTACTTTTTGCACAAGCAAAAAGTAGTGCCGGACGCGGGGGCGCAGCCCCCGCATGGTGCCCGTGAGGCTCTGCCTCACTTAGGGACGCGGGGGTCGCCCCGCAGATTCCCGCGGGGCTTCCCCGCTAGAGGGGTGTGGGGCACAGCCCCGCAAAGGTAGTGATGAGGCTCAGCCTCACTTCAGGACGCGGGTCTCGCCCCGCAGATTCCTGCGGGGCTTCCCCGCTGGATGGGTGTGGGCGGTATGCCCGCCATATATAAAAAATTCCCCGGTTCACACCGGGGGATTTTTCAATTCATATCTTATCTCTTCTGTGGCGAAGTATCTCGAAGACCACGGCGATCGGGAAGAAGATCGCGGCAATTTTCAGTATCAGCATACTTTTTCCTTCTTTCGGGGGAGTATCGCGGACATGAAGGACTGCCGCGTAAATTCATGTAAATATAATAACATACATCGCGGCGTCTGTCGAGAAATTTTTAATATTCCGCGAACCACCGCCGAAATATGTATTTCGCTACGCCTTGCAGCGCTTAAGCCAGGACTGCCGCCACTCGCTGCGGAGGATGGAGTAGACCTCGAGGTCGTGCCACGTACCGTCACGGTGGTGCCACGCCTCGCGGCGGACGCCGTCCCGCGTCATGCCGCACTTTACCATGACGCGCCCGCTCCTTGGGTTGTGCGCGTCGTGCTCGGCTTCTATCGCGTGGAATCCGACGGTTCCGAACAGGTAGTCGATGACCGCCGAGAACGCCTCCGGCATTATGCCCTTGCCCCAGTGGTGATGAGCGAGGCAGTAGCCGATAGTGGCGCGCTCGTTCCGCTCGCGGACCCGCACGACCGAGATGTTGCCGACTATCTCGCCCTCGTACTCTATCGCCCAGTTGTAGTGGTCGAGATCCTCATACTGCGCGCACCAGATGTCGAGCAGAGACCTGGTCGCGTCAGAGGAGGCGTGCGGGTCCCACGACAGATATTCGGTGACGACGGGGTCGCCCGCCCAGTTTGCAAACATCATCTCCGCGTCCTCGGGAACGAAGCGGCGGAGCTTCAGCCTGTTAGTCTCGAGTTCGACCGTGCCGGTATGGTTGAGTGCCATGGTAATTTCTCCTTTGAACAGTATTTGTTTTGGCAGGCAGATGCCGAAGACATCGGAATAATTGAAGATCACAGGGAGAGAGCGTGCGTGTAAAAATATAAGGCGGTGTGGTAACTATACGCGCCACACCGCCTTTTTGATGTTATATTTTTTATAACTCAAAAGAACGATGCAGGCGGCAAAGCCGATACGGCGTTAAAGCCTATCGACATCATGACGGTAACTATGCAGTTGTGAGTATGTATGGAAAACATATCTGAAACCTCCGTCTGCTGTAACTTAATCATATCATCACCGGAGCCGATTGTCAACCGAATAAGAAAATTTCATTGTTTGTTCAAAGTCTGCTCTGTACTTCCGTTCGTTCATATGATATAATATCGGTATGTGCAAAATGGATGATAAGCGCCGACGGGCGGCAAATACCGTGAGGCACGGACGGGCGGCAACGCGGGTCCTGTGTGTCGCGCTCGTATTTTGTCTTTTGCTCGGCGGCTGCTCCGGATTTGACGGGTCGGGGGACGAGCTCTTCGCGCTTCCGAAGACTGCCGGTTCGATACTCGCGCTCCAGTCCGCAATAGACGAGACGATGGCTGGCGGCGGCGAATACTCCGCGCCGGTGGGCGGCATAAACCGGCAGTCGGTGCAGATGTCCGACCTGAACGGAGACGGAACGGAGGAGGCCATACTCTTCCTCAGAATGCCGGAGACGCTCAAGATATGCGTCTACGAGCAGGATTCCGAGGGAAACTACTCGCTCTTTGCGGAAGCGGAGGGTGAGGGGGTGAACTTCGACAGTGTCAGCTATGCCGACCTCACCGGAGGAGGAACGCTGGATCTTCTCGTCGGACGGGGCCTCGGCAGCGGAGTGCCGAAGGCGCTCTCGGTCCTGTCGCTCGGCCCGGACGGATTCTCGCAGCTGCTTTCGGCTACCTACTCGGGCTGCACGCAGCTCGACATGGACTCGGACGGGCGTCTTGAACTGATAATAGCGCGCCAAGATCTGGAGCTTGCGAGCGGCGTCGTCGAGGTCTACCGGTACAGCGCCGGAGACGGCGCGATGCTGCTCGACAGCAGCGTCGAGCTCAGCCGGGATATAGCTTCCCTGCGCCGGCTGAGGACCGGCTACCTCACCGACGGAGTACCGGCAGTGTTCATCACCGCCGCCATGAACTCCGGCGAGATGCTCACCGACGTCTGCGCCTATCGGGACGGGACGCTTGCAAACATCACTCTCGACCCGGAGCTGGGGCGCAGCCGCGAGGTCGTCACCGGCTACGACGTGAACGCCGCAGACATCAACGGAGACGGCGTGTTCGACCTCCCTATGCCGGTACTGCTTGCGACATACGAGGGTCGGACCTCAAACGAGGTCTTCCGCAAGACGATATGGCGGGATTACTCGCTTGACGGCGAGAGCGTGGAGGTGCTCCAGACCTTCCACAACCAGGCGGACGGATGGTACTTCGTCCTGCCGGAGGAGTGGTATGACGCGCAGATAGCGGCGGACAGGCAGTCCGGTGTGACCGGAGAGAGGACCATCACCTTCTCCGTGCTGAACCCGGACACCGGAGAGGCTGTCCCTATACTTCGGATATTCGCGCTTACGGGCGACAACCGCGTGAGCCGCAGCTTGCTGCCGGGACGGTTTACCATACTCAATTCACAGACGCGAACGGTGGCGTCCACCATATATGCGGCGCAGCTCGTCGACCTCACCGGCACCGCCTTCGAGCGCTATGCGCTCACCGAGGAGCAGGTGACCGACGCGTTCCGCCTCACTCAGACAGAATGGATAACCGGGGAGTTGACAAACTGATGAGAAAGATACTTGTACTCGAGGACGAGGAATCTATACGCAGCTTCGTCGTCATAAACCTCAAGCGCGCCGGATACGACGTCGTCGAGGCCGGCACCGGCGAGCAGGCGATACAGCGCCTCGTCGAAAATCCGGACGTCTCGGTGGCGCTGCTTGACATCATGCTTCCGGATATCGACGGCTTTGAGGTCTGCCGGAGGATTCGCGCCATGAATCTGTCGGTGGGCATAATCATGCTCACCGCGCGCACGCAGGAGATAGACAAGGTCACGGGTCTCATGACCGGAGCGGACGACTATGTCACAAAACCGTTTTCACCGACCGAGCTTATCGCGCGGATAGACGCGGTCTGCCGCCGCGTCCGCGGCGAGGAGCCGCAGCCGCAGAGAAACGAACTCAGGAGCGGCCCGTTCACCCTGAATATGGAGAGCCGCACGCTCGACCGCGGGGACAAGCACATCAAGCTCACCCAGGTCGAATATACGATAGTCAGGCTCTTCATGGAGAATCCCGGAAAGGCGCTCTCCCGCGAGGAGATACTGAACGCCGTCTGGGGAAAGGACTACTTCGGAGACCTCAAGATAGTCGACGTAAACGTCCGCCGCCTCCGCATGAAGATAGAACGGGACCCGCAGAACCCCGAATTTCTCACTACCATCTGGGGCTACGGCTACCAGTGGGGAAAATGAATTGACGGAGGCGCCGAGTGAACGAGGCAATTGATACGATAACCGCAGAGCGGCCGCGCAGAGGGCCGGGAATAAAGCGACGCTGGATGCTCAACAGCCTCAGCATCGTCTTTATCGTGCTGCTCGCGGCGGTCATTGCGGTGAGCACCTTTGTTTCCGGCTACTACTACTCCAATATGAGAACGTCCTTGGAGCAGAGCGCGAAGTCCACGGCACAGGTCTTCAGCGACTACTACACATCCAATTACAGCACCTACTACGCCTCCGCAAAGGCATACGTCGAGAACTTTGCCGAGAGGAACCGCCTCGAGCTTCAGTTTCTGAGCTCCGCGGGAAGGCTGAACTTTTCCTCGAGCGGGCTGCTGGCCGGCTCGGACCCCGGCACACAGGACATAGCGATGGCGCTCACCTCCGGCGAGCTGTCCTCATGGAGCGGCCGTGACCCGGATACCGGCGAGCGTATCATGGCGGTTAGCTGCCCCATAACGCTAGCGAACGGGCAGCCGGTCGGCCTTGTGCGCTATGTCTCCTCGCTCTCAAAGGTGGATGCGCGTGTCATAACCTTCATCCTCGGGGCGATAGCGATAGGCGCGGTGATAGTCGCGTTCGTCGTCGCGTCCAACCGCTTCTTCATCCGCTCGATAGTCAACCCCGTCCGCGAGATAAACGACTTTGCAAAGCAGATAACGAAGGGGAGCTACGGCGCGCAGATCGACGCAAAGTTTGACGACGAGATAGGCGAGCTCTGTGACACAATAAACGAGATGTCGGTCGAGATATCCAAGACCGAGAAGATGAAAAACGACTTCATCGCTTCGGTCTCGCACGAGCTCCGCACGCCGCTCACCGTCATAGCCGGATGGGCCGAGACGGTGATGTACATGGACGACCCGGGCGAGATGAAAAGCGGCGTCGAGACGATACTCAAGGAGGCACGGCGCCTCACGTCGCTTGTCGAGGAGCTGCTGGTGTTCACGTCGATAGACGGCGGGCGGATGAAGCTCCACATGGAGCAGATGGACCCCGCGGCGGAGTTCGAGGAGGTCATGTTCGTCTACCGCGACACGCTGAAGACGCAGAACATACAGCTCGAGTACAGCTGTGACGAGGATATCCCCGAGATAACCGGAGACGCGGAGCGCCTAAAGCAGGTGTTCTACAACATCCTCGACAATGCCGCAAAGCACGGCGGCTCCGGCGGCAGGATAACGACATCGGTCTCCTGCAACGGGAGCGAGATACTTATCCGCGTGCGGGACTACGGCGCGGGGATCCCCGCGGCCGACCTGCCTTACGTCAAGCAGAAGTTCTACAAGGGCGCGAGCTCTGCGCGCGGCAGCGGCATAGGTCTCGCCGTGGCAAACGAGATAGTCGAGCTGCACGGAGGCAGCCTTGACATAGTATCGAACGAGGGCGAGGGAACGGCGGTGACCATACGCCTGCCGCTCTCAATGGAAGCAGACATGAAGAAAAGGAAGTAAATGCAAGTGAAAAAGCAGGAGAACGGAAAATTCAAGACGTCTATAGGCGGTCAGGCGCTAATTGAAGGCGTGATGATGCGCGGCCCGCACAAGATAGCCATGTCGGTCCGCACGCCGGACGGGATAGTGACCGAGGTTGAGGACTACGTCGCGCCGAAGGAGAAACATAAGATATGGGGAGTGCCGTTCATTCGGGGCATCATAGGCTTCGGCTCGTCAATGAAGATAGGCGTGAAGTCGCTCCTCCGCTCCGCGGACCTCGCGGTCGAAGGTTCGGACGACGGAGAGGAGCCCTCAAGGTTTGACAGGTGGCTCGACCGCCACTTCTCCAAAAAGACGATAGACACGATGATAACCACCGTCGCGCTGGTGTTCGGCATAGCTATCCCGATAGTGCTGTTCTTCCTCCTGCCGAGCTTTATTGCGGGACTTTTCGGGAAGTGGCTCGGCACCGGGATACTCCGCAGCCTTGTCGAGGGCGCGATAAGGATAGCGATATTCATACTCTACCTGTTCCTCATTAGCCTCATGAAGGATATGAAGCGGACGTTTGCCTACCACGGCGCGGAGCACAAGTCGATATACTGCTACGAGGCGGGGCTTGAGCTCACCGTCGACAACGTCAGAGTACAGCGCAGACAGCACCCGCGCTGCGGCACGAGCTTTCTCTTTGTCGTCATAATCATAAGCATACTCGTCACGAGTCTCCTCGGATTTGCGAACATATCAAACCCCTTCGCGCGCGCCGGACTGCGCCTCGCGCTCCTGCCGGTGATAGTCGCGATAAGCTACGAGTTCAACATGTGGGCGGGGCGGCACGACAACATAGTCTCGCGCGTGCTCCGCGCGCCGGGGATGTGGCTGCAGAACCTCACCACGAACGAGCCGGACGACTCAATGATGGAGGTCGCCATAGCGTCGCTGAAGGCGGTCATCCCCGAGGTGGAAGGCGAGGACCGCTGGTGAGCGCGTCATATCAGGAGATGATCGTCGATACGCGGAAGGCTTTGGAGCAGGCGGGCGTCAGCTCCGCCGGGCTGGAGGCGCGGCTGCTCGTCGCGTCGGCGGCGGGCAAGACTGCGGACGAGCTCCTGCGGGACATACGGATGTATCCGTCGGCCGAACGGCTCGAAGCCGTGGCGGAGCATCTTCGCCGCCGGCTCTCGGGTGAGCCGCTTGCGTACATAATCGGGGAGTGGAGCTTTATGGGCCATATCTTCGAGGTGACGCGGGACACGCTCATACCCCGTTCGGACACCGAGCTCCTGTGCGAGACCGCGCTGGAGGCCCTGCCCGAGAAGGGGAATCTTCTTGACCTCTGCTGCGGCGGCGGATGCATCGGACTCTCCGCGCTCGCGGAGCGTAAGGACGTAAACGCCGTGCTGGTAGAGCTCTCACAGCCGGCGCTCGCCGTGGCGAAGCGGAACGCCATGCACCTCGGCGTCACCGGCAGAGCGTTCTTCATCTGCGGAGACGCGACGGAGCCTCCGGCGGACGCTCTCGGGCAGTTCGACGTCATAGTTTCAAACCCGCCCTACATACCGGTGGGCGACATACCTGGGCTCGACCGTTCCGTGAAGGACTACGAGCCGCACATCGCGCTGGACGGCGGGGAAGACGGACTCGACTTCTACCGCGCGTTTGCCCGGAACCTGAAGCGGGCGCTGAAGCCCGGAGGGCTGCTTACCGTCGAGGTCGGGGCGGGCGAGGCGAGAGAAGTCGCGGAGATATTCCGTCGGAACGGATGGCTGCGGCCGGAGATACTCTGCGACCTCTCCGGTATCGAAAGAGTCGTAAAATGTACGCTTGCTTAATGTACATTTAGGATGTATACTAAAACAGGACAGAAAGACATACGGAGGTAACGGAAATGGACAGCGAAAAGAAGAAAGCGTTGGAAACCGCGATAGCGGGCATAGAGAAGCAGTTCGGCAAGAACGCGGTCATGCGTCTCGGCGAGAAGAGCGACATGTACGTCAGCTCGATACCGACCGGCTCGCTCTCGCTCGACCTCGCGCTCGGCTGCGGCGGCATACCGCGCGGAAGGATAGTCGAAATATACGGCCCGGAGTCGTCCGGCAAGACGACGGTGGCGCTCCACATAATAGCCGAGGCGCAGAAGCTCGGCGGCGTCGCCGCGTTCATCGACGCGGAGCACGCTCTTGACCCGACATACGCCGCGGCGCTCGGCGTCCAGGTGGACGACCTTCTCATATCCCAGCCGGACACCGGAGAGCAGGGCCTCGAGATAACCGAAGCCCTCGCGAGAAGCGGCGCAGTCGACGTCATAGTCGTCGACTCGGTCGCGGCGCTCGTGCCGAGGATGGAGATAGAGGGAGCGATGGGAGACAGCTTCGTCGGCCTGCACGCGCGGCTGATGAGCCAGGCGCTCCGCAAGCTTGCGGGCGTGGTATCGAAGGGCAACTGCGCCGTCATATTCATAAACCAGCTCCGTGAGAAGGTCGGCGTCATGTACGGCAATCCGGAGGTCACGACCGGCGGCCGTGCGCTGAAGTTCTACTCCTCTGTGCGTATAGACATCCGCCGCGCAGACTGGATAAAGTCGGGCAGCGAGAACATCGGCGTCTATACCCGCGCCCGCGTAGTCAAGAACAAGATGGCGCCCCCGTTCCGCGAGGCGTACTTCGACATAATGTTCGGAACCGGCATCAGCCATGAAAGCGAGATAGTCGAGCTCGGCGAGCGCGCGGGTCTGATAAACAAGAGCGGCTCATGGTACAGCATCGGCGACGAGCGCGTGGGACAGGGCCGCGACAGCGTCAAGCAGTACCTCTCCGACCATCCCGAGGTGGCGGAGGAGCTGGACCGGAAGATACACGAGCTCTACCGCGAGGATCCCGCCGTCTTCAACGCAAAGAAGGGCGCCAAGGCTGCCAAGGCCGTGAAGCCCGCGAAGTCGTCCGCGAAGGCCGTGGATGTAGACGCGGGAGACGAGGACGCCGAGGAGTAAGCGATGGCGAGGATACTCTCGCTTTCCCCGTCGGAAAACGGCTACGTCATAGAGCTCGAACCCTACGGCGAGATCTCCTTTAAGGGCGACCTCGCACCGCTCCGCCCGCTTGTAGGCGAGGAGCTTGACCGCGAGGGCGAGGAGGAGCTTTGGGGAGTTCTCGTGAAGCCCGCCTTATCGGACGGCGCGGCGGCGCTCGCGATGCGTCCGATGACGCGCGCGATGCTCATTGAGAAGCTTGAGGACAAGGGTCACGACGAACAGCTCGCGGAGCGCGCCGCGTATAAGCTGGAGAGCTACGGCGCCATTGACGACGCGGAGTATGCGAGACTCTTCGCGCAGGAGCGGCGAGCGCGCGGCTGGGGTTCGATGCGGATACGGAGCGAGCTCCGGCGGCGCGGCGTGGACGAGGATATAACCGGGGAAGTGCTTGACGAGCTAGGCACGGGCGAGGAGGCCATCGAGAGCTTTATCCTCTCAAAAGCAGGGGACGGACTTCTCGATAGGAAGGAAGCAAAGAAGGTGTCCGACGCGCTCATGCGCCGGGGCTTCCGCTGGCAGGATATAGCGCCCATTCTGAGGGAGTACACGGAGGAATAGGATTTATGGCAAAAGTGGGTCTTGTGTCGCTCGGGTGCGACAAAAACCTTATCAACGGAGAACAGATGCTCTGGCGGCTGATGAGCGCCGGGCACGAGATAGTCGAGATGCCGGAGATGGCGGAGGTCGTGCTTGTAAACACCTGCGCCTTCATTGAGCCTGCGCGCGAGGAGTCGGTGGAAAACATCCACGAGATAATCGCCGCAATGGTGAAGAACCGCATAGACGGCATCGGCGGCAATGTGGAGCATATAATCGTTACAGGCTGTATGGCCGAGCGGTACCGCGACGAGATACTCGACGAGATACCCGAGGTCGACGCCGTCGTCGGATGCGGCAGCTATGACGAGATAGAGGACGTCGTGGAGCGCGTGCTTGCGGGCGAGCGCGTGAGCGAGTTCGGAGACATAAATGCGCCCATGACCGAGACGCCGCGCTTCATCACCGGCGAGAGCTTCACCGCGTACCTAAAGATAGCGGAGGGATGCTCTAACAACTGCGCCTACTGCGTCATTCCGAAGCTCCGCGGCAAGTACCGCAGCCGCGACCCGGAGCGCGTCCTTGAGGAAGCGGAGGCGCTCGCGCAGATGGGCGCAAAGGAGATAATTCTTGTCGCGCAGGACCTCACGATGTACGGACGCGACCTCTGCGGACGGTCGATGCTCCCCGAGCTTATCGACAGGATATGCGAAATAGAGGAGGTAAAGTGGCTTCGCCTTCTCTACCTCTACCCGGAGGGAGTCACCGACGAGCTTATCGAGTGCATAAAGCGCAATCCGAAGGTCCTGCGCTGCCTCGACATACCGATACAGCACATCAACAGCGGCATCCTCAAGAAGATGCGCCGCCGCACCGATGGCGATGAGATCCGCGCCCTCTTCCGCAAGCTCCGCGAGGAGCTGGAGGGCGTCGTGCTGCGCACGAGCATCATCATCGGGCTCCCCGGAGAAGGGGAGGAGGAATTCGCGGAGCTCTGCGACTTCCTGCGGGAGTACCGCCCCGAGCGCGCCGGATTCTTCGCGTTCTCGCCGGAGGAAGGAACGCCGGCGGCAGAGATGGACTATCCCGACGAGGACATAGTCTCCCGCCGTATGGAGGCGGCCGAGATGATCCGCGACGAGATAGTCGGGGAGTACAATCAGAGCCTTGTGGGCAAGGTCGTCGACGTGCTCTGCGAGGGCGCCGACCCGATAATCAAGCTGGCCTTCGGGCGCACCTACGCCGATGCGCCTGAGATAGACGGAAAGGTATTCTTCCCGCCGCGCGGCGGCGCAAGGCCCGGAGACATCAAACAGGTGCTCATCAACGAAGTTATAGACGGAGACCTCTTCGGCAAGATGCTCTGAGCCGCAAGTACGGAGGAGACTCCGAAAAATACGGCGTCCGTCACGGACAGCCGCCAACCCCTACGCGCGGAGACAGCCTTCGCCGGAACTCATAAGGAGGGACACCCCCTTGAAAGCAGCAAACATAATCACGCTCATACGTATCGCGCTCGTGCCGGTGTTCATAGCGGCGTGGTACTTCCTGCCGTGGTACGCGGCGTTTACCGTGTTCGTCGTCGCGAGCGTCACCGACAAGCTCGACGGGTATATCGCGCGTCACTACAATCAGGTTACAAACTTCGGGAAGTTTGTGGACCCGCTCGCGGATAAGCTGCTCATAACCTCCGCGCTGCTGCTCTTTGTGAAGAGCGGAACGGTCGGCACAGTGTACGCCATTCTCATAATCGCGAGGGAGTTTATAGTGACGAGCCTGCGCGTCGTCGCGATGAGCGACGGGCGGGTGCTTGCAGCCTCGGTCTCCGGCAAGATAAAGATGGTGGTGCAGTGCGTCGTGCTCGCGGCTCTGCTTGTCGAGCCGCTCTTCGGCGCGGCGGGAAGCGTCGGCACGGCGGTGGTATTCGGCGCGGTCACCGTGGGCGACCTGCTCGTCATACTCATGACGGCGGTGACGCTGTGGTCGGGGATAGAATATCTCGTGAGAAACCGCGACGTCATAAACAGCTTTTAAGCTGTCTGCTTTTGCCGCGAAAAATCCGCGGCGGAACTGCCGCTTGCCGGCGGCTGTCAAATAACGATACGGAGGTAATACTGCTATGAGAGTTTATAATACGCTCAGCCGCGATAAGGAGGAGTTCAGGCCGCTTGAAGGGAATACGGTGCGGATGTATTCCTGCGGCCCGACCGTGTACGGCTACGCGCACATCGGCAACCTGCGCACCTACGTCTTCATGGACGAGCTTCGCCGCGTGCTGAAGTACAACGGCTTCGGGCTCCGCCACGCCATGAACATCACCGACGTCGGCCATCTCGTGAGCGACGGGGACGACGGCGAGGACAAGATGGCAAAGACCGCCCGCGAGCAGAAGAAGACCCCGTGGGAGATAGCGGAGTTCTACACCGCGCAGTTTATGAAGGATATCGACCGGCTGAATATCGGCAGACCGGAGATAATATGCAAGGCGACCGACCACATCAAAGAGATGATAGACTACGTCGTGGCGCTCGTGGAGCGCGGCTACGCCTACGAGACCTCCGACGGCATCTACTTCGATATAGGAAAGCTCCCGGACTACGGCAAGCTCTCCCGTGCGAACCTCGAAGAGCAGCAGGCCGGCGCGCGCGTCGAGGTGAACACCGAGAAGCGCCACCCCGCCGACTTCGCGCTCTGGAAGAAGGCTCCGAAGGAGCACATCATGCAGTGGGAGTCGCCGTGGGGGATGGGGTACCCCGGCTGGCACATAGAGTGCTCGGCGATGGGCCTCAAATATCTCGGCGAGGAGTTCGACATCCACACCGGCGGTGTGGACGCCATTCCGATACACCACGAGAACGAGATAGCGCAGGCGGAGGGCCTCTTCGGCCATCCGGCGGCGCGCATCTGGATGCACGGCGAGTTCATGCTCGTCGACGGCGGCAAGATGAGCAAGTCGCTCGGCAACACCTACACGATAGACCAGCTCATGGAGCGCGGCTATGAGCCGCTCGACTTCCGCTACTTCTGCCTCGGCGCACACTACCGCAACAAGCTGAACTTCACCTTTGAGGGAATGGACTCCGCAAAGTCCGGCCTGAAGAACCTCCGCGCCGCAGTACACGCGCACAAGGGTGCGTCCGGAGTGCTGCCGGAGGAGGAGAAAGCCTCCATCGTCGCCGCGTTTGACGAGGCAATAAACGACGACCTCAATATCCCGAAGGCGCTCGGCGTCGTCTGGGGAGCTGCCCGCCGCGCGGAGAAGTCGAACGGCATCTACGAGCTGATGAAGAAGTTTGACGAGGTGCTCGCCATCGACATTACCCGCGAGCCGGAGAAACCGGCGGAGGACGAGTACGTTCCGGACGCAGAGACTCAGGCGCTCATCGACGCGCGTACAGCTGCCAAGAAGGCAAAGAACTGGGCCGAGGCCGACCGCATCCGCGACGAGCTCGCGGCAAAGGGCATAAAGCTCATCGACACGCCGCAGGGCGTGAAGGCCGTAAAAGCGTAAAGCGTTTAACTTTACTGGCTTTACAATGCTGTAAAGTACAATGCATTACAGCATTTATCAAAATCATTCGGAGGGAAGCGCAACATGAAGCTCATGCTGCTCGACGGTACTAATCTCGTCCACCGAGCCTACTACGGTATACGCCCGTTCACCACAAAGGACGGACTGCATACAAACGCCGTCTACGGCTTTTTCACGACGCTTGTGCGGCTCCTCGAGGAGGAGAAGCCGGACGGGGTGCTCGTCGCGATGGACACACACGCGCCCACCTTCCGAAGACAGAAATACGAAGCCTACAAAGCTCAGCGTGCCCCGATGGACGCTGAGCTTCTCGAACAGATGCCGCTTGTCGACGAACTGCTCGACGCCATGGGCGTCCGCCGCTATTCGGCGGACGGATACGAGGCGGACGACATCATCGGAACGCTCAGCCGCCTCAACGCAGAGCGGGGCGGGGAGACGGTCGTCGTCAGCGGCGACCGCGACATGCTCCAGCTCACTGGCGAAAGAGTTTGCGTCAAATTCGTCTCGACGGCGCAGGGTCAGACGACGACAAAGGTCTATACACCGGAGAGCTTTTTGGAGGAGTACGGCTTCGAGCCACTGCGCCTCATTGACCTGAAAGCGCTGATGGGCGACTCGTCGGACAACATTCCCGGCGTTCCCGGCATAGGAAAGAAGGGCGCAAGCGACCTGCTTCACATGTTCGGCACGCTCGACAGAGTGTACGAAAATCTTGACGACGAGCGGATAAAGCCCGCCATGCGCCGCAAGCTTACCGAAGGAAAGGACAGCGCATACTCGAGCTACGACCTCGCGACGATAGACAGATCCATGCCGCTTGACTTCGGCCCGGATGACATCGGACCGGCGAACCCGGACAACTCAAAGCTGTATAGACTCTGCGTGAAGCTGGAGTTCCGCTCCTTCATAGAGAAATTCGGACTCTCGGACGGCGGCGGAGAGTCTGCCCCTGAGCATACAGCCGAGAAGTTCGAGCGGAGAGAGCTCGACGCGGAGACCGTAGGGGAGCTGCTCTCGCTTGACGGATTCGCTGTCGCGTGGCAGCCGGGTCTCGGCGCGTTCGCGGCTGCGGCGGACGGAAGGAGCTTTCTTGTCCGTGCCTCCGGCTTTACGCGCGAAGGCTACGATGACCTGCTCAAAAAGGCGTTCGGCGGCGAAAAGAAGCTTACACTGCACGGCTCGAAGCAGTTCTTCCGTGAGCTCATGGAGTGCGGCGTGGAGCCGTCGCCGGCGGAGTTTGACACCGAGCTTGCGGCGTACCTCATTGACCCGTCGCTCGGGAAGTACCCGCTTGAGCGGGTGGGGTTTTCTTACCTCGGCCGCGAGCTTCCGCCCTCGTCGGCGTATGCCGGTGAGGACAGCTTGGGGGTGCTCGGAGACGCGGCCGCCGCCTCGGACGCGCTTTATTCCCATGCCGAAGCGGTGTGGGAGCTTCGGAAGCTGCTCGGGGAGAGGATAGATTCGTTCGGTATGCGCCCGCTTCTCACCGAGCTTGAGCAGCCGCTTGCGCTGGTGCTCGCAGAGATGGAGCGCGCGGGGATGGCCCTTGACGGCGCGGCGCTCCGCGCCTTCGGCGATACTCTCGGCTCGCGCATCACAGAGCTTGAGGAGACGATATACTCGCTTGCCGGCAAGCGCTTCAACATCAACTCAACGAAGCTCCTCGGCGAGCTGCTGTTCGAGACACTGGGTCTTCCGCCGGTGAAAAAGACCAAGACCGGCTACTCGACCGACATCGACGTGCTCGAGAAGCTCCGCGGCAAGCACCCGATAATCGACTGCATAATAGAGTTCAGACAGCTCACCAAGCTCAAGAGCACCTACTGCGACGGGCTTCTCAAGGTTATAGATGAGGACGGGCGGGTGAGGACGACCTTCAACATGACCGCCACCGCCACCGGCCGCCTCAGCTCCACCGACCCGAACCTCCAGAACATCCCGGTGCGGCGTGAGCTCGGAAGCGAGATACGCCGCTGCTTCCGCGCGGAGGAGGGTTGCACCCTCGTCGACGCGGACTATTCGCAGATCGAGCTGCGGCTCCTCGCGCATATAGCGGATGACGAGGCTATGATAAAGGGCTTTTCCGAGGGGGAGGACATCCACACGATAACCGCGTCGCAGGTGTTCGGCGTACCGCAGAGCGAGGTCACGGGCGAGCTCCGCCGCCGCGCCAAGGCCGTTAACTTCGGCATCGTGTACGGCATATCCGCATTCTCGCTTGCCGACGACCTGCACGTCTCGAACGCCGAGGCCAAGACCTGTATCGAAAACTACCTCAGCCACTATCACGGTATCCGCGACTACATGGAGCGCTCGCGCAAGAGCGCGAAGGAGCTCGGATATGTTACGACCCTGCTCGGGCGGAGACGGTACCTCCCCGAGCTGAAGTCCAAGAATTTCAACCTGCGCTCGTTCGGTGAGCGGGCGGCGATGAACGCCCCGATACAGGGCAGTGCTGCCGACGTGATAAAGCTCGCTATGCTCCGTGTCCGCGACCGGCTCCGCCGGGACGTGCCGGAGGCAAAGCTCGTCATGCAGATACACGACGAGCTTATCGTAGAGACGCCGGCGGAGCGCGCGGAGGAGGTAAAGCGCCTGCTCTGCGAGGAGATGGAGGGCGTGATGCAGCTCCGCGTACCGCTCGTGGCGGACGCGGCGAGCGGCCGCACCTGGTACGACGCGAAGAACTGAGGAGGCGCGTTCTTTGGAGATACTTTTCGTATGCACCGGCAACACCTGCCGCAGCCCGATGGCGGAGGGACTGATGAACCTCGCGGCAACGCGGGATAACCTCCCGATCCACGCCTCGTCCTGCGGACTTTCGGCGATAAGCGTTCCCGCGAGCGAAAACGCCGTCGCAGCGGCGGCGGAGCTCGGAGCGGATATATCGCGCCACACCGCGCGGCAGGTAACGGAGGAGCTGCTTCGGCGCGCCGACGTCGTCCTCTGTATGGGTGCGCGGCACCTCTATGCGTTGAAAAACGCATTCCCGCAGTATTCCGACAAGATATTCACGCTTTCCGGGCGTGATATAGCCGACCCCTACGGCGGCACGCTCGACGACTACCGAAAGTGCGCGGGTGAGATACGTGACGCGATAGATTCGATACTGCCCGCGTTGAAGGAGAGACTGAAATGACCTTCGCCATACTGCCGATGACATTCTCGCACCTTGACGAGATGGCGGCGCTCGAGCAGGTCTGCTTCTCGATGCCGTGGAGCCGCGCGAGCCTTCAGGACGAGCTCTCACACGAGTACGCCGTCTACTATGTCGCCGAGGACGGAGACGGGAAGGTCGCGGGCTACGCTGGTATGCACGTCGTCCTCGACGAGGCGTACATAACAAACGTCGCCGTCCGGCCGGACGCCCGCCGCAACGGCGTGGCGACGGCGCTCATGCGGCGGCTTGAGAACGTCGCTCGGGGGAGCGGTGCCGTGCGGATGCTCCTAGAGGTCCGCGAGTCGAACTCGGCGGCGCGCGCCGCATACGAAAAGCTGGAGTTCAGGCCGATAGCCGTGCGTCCGAGGTACTACATCCGACCGACTGAGGACGCCGTGATATATGAGAAGATATTAAAAGAGGACGAATAATGCTTATTTTATCTGTTGAAAGCTCCTGCGACGAGACCGCCGTCGCTGTCACACGGGACGGGCGGGAGATCCTCTCGGACAAGGTCGCAAGTCAGGTCGAGATGCACGCGATATACGGCGGCGTCGTGCCGGAGCTCGCATCCCGCAGTCACGCGGAGGCGATATCCGGGCTGTACCGCGAGGCGATACGCGAGGCCGGGATAAGACCGGAGGAGATAGACGCCGTCGCGGCGACCTTCGCGCCGGGGCTTATCGGCGCGCTGCTCGTGGGGCTGAACTTTGCGAAGGGGCTTGCCTTCGCGCTTGACCGTCCGCTCGTGCCGGTCCACCACCACAGGGGACACGTCGCGGCAAACTATCTCGCGTACCCCGAGCTCGAGCCGCCGTTCTGCGCGCTCGTCGCGAGCGGGGGACACACGCTCATCCTCGGCGTGGACGGATACACCGACTACCGCGTGCTCGGCTGCACGCGTGACGACTCGGCGGGCGAGGCATTCGACAAGGTGGCGCGGGTGATGGGGCTCGGATACCCCGGCGGCGTCGCGATAGACAGAGCGGCGGAGGGTGCGGACGAGCACGCCTACGCGCTACCCAGGTCCCGCGTGGACGGCGCGCCGCACGATATGAGCTTCTCCGGTCTCAAGACCGCCATGATAAACCTCGTACACAACGCGGAGCAGAAGGGCAAGACGCTACCCGTGGGCGACCTCGCGGCCTCCTTCCGCCTTGCGGTCTGCGAGGAGATAGTCCCGCGCGTCATCGACTGCGCCGTCTCGGAGGGGTACGGAAAGGTCGTGCTCGCCGGCGGCGTCGCCGCGAACAAGCGCCTGCGCGAGATGATGACGGAGGCGGCGGGGGAGAAGTCGCTCGAGCTGTTCATTCCGCCGGTGCGCCTCTGCGGAGACGCGGCGGCGATGATAGGCGCGCAGGGCTACTACGAGTTCATGGCGGGTCACGTCTCGGGAATGGAGCAGAACGCTTACGCCTCGCTTGACGCGGACTATAAGGAGCTGCCAAAAGAATAATTACGGAAAAGACGAACGGACGGCGCATCAGCGCCGTCCGTTTTTTCGTACAAAACTTCGTCAGACTATTATGCAGCCTGTTGCGCGGTCAAATCGGCCTGCCGCGAGCATTTTAATCAAAAGTTCTTCCGCAAGGCGCGCGGAGCAAGCGCGTTTCGCCGCTAAAGTCTATATATGTTCACCTCGTTTGAGCTTTGACATGAGGACGAGCAGCGTCCCGCTCTCCGCTGAAACCTTGGCCTCCCCGGATGCCCATGTGTTGCTCACGCCGAGAGGGAAACCGTTCGTGAGCTCTGCGCCGCGCACCTCGTATTTTGTCCCGCTTATCGAGACGCACTCGCATCTGTCCGAGAGAGCGAATACCGAGAGCGACCACCCGCCGCGGCGCGGAAAGCGCCGCGCGCCGCCGGAGAACGCCTCGGCGGCGGTGTCCTTGCCGAAGAGGCGCGCCCTCGCACCGCGCTCCGCTATGTACGCCGCCGTCTGGATGTTCGCGAGCGTGTGATCGAGCCGCCCCCCGAAGGCGCAGCAAACTGCGATGTCGTCATACCCATGCTCGAGCGCGTACTTCGCGGCAAGCATCGTGTCGGTGTCGTCCTTGACGGACGGGAAACGTATCACCGGGATGCCCGGCGCGTCCGGTGCGTCCGCCGAGTCAAAGTCGCCGATGACGACGTCCGGTGACACCCCGAGCTTCTCCGCGTACTCAAAGCCCCTGTCGCACGCTATGATGAGATCGAAGCGCTCGGATACGCCTTCGCGGGAGAAGTCCCCGCCGGATACGATAAGACAGCTTTTTCCCATACGACCGTGCCCCCGTGCAGATTTTGATATTCAGAGTATATCACCCGCCGGCGGCGCGGTCAAGCCGTGGCAGACACGAACGCCTTCACCCTTCGTGAAGCGCTTCGTAAAACGAGTAGTCGACAGAGCCGCTCATCTTGTCCAACGCGCCCGTTTCAAGCTCTTTCACCATCAGGCAGTCGGGATGCGGCAGATGTATATTCGGACCGGCCTCGATCCCAAACCGATAACTCGGCTGGAAGCCGCGCAATCTGTAGTTCGCGGGGTTCCCCTCGACGAGTACGGCCTTGAACCCCATAGACTTGGCTTTCTCAAATCCGTATTCCAGCAGGTCTTTCGAGATGTGCTGCCTCTGCAGCTCGGTTTTAACGGCCACGGGCGTCAGCATCAGCAGCTCGTCCTCATACCTGCCCTCGATGTGGAAACGTGAGAACATGGCGTATCCCACTACCTCGTCATACTCGGTGACCGTTATAAGCTCCAGCTCCGGGATGTAATATTTCTTTCGGCGGATCTCCTCGGCCAGCCGCCGGACGGTCTTGCCCTTCTCCGGGCTGTCCCACTCCGCAAAAACATCTTCGACGAGTTCCAGCGACGGAAGCAGGTATTTATCTTCCATCGGCTTTATTATCCTTTGCACCGTGTTTCCTCCTAATATCTTTATTTGCATATATCATACCATCGAGATCCGTAATGCGCAACGCCTGACGCGATATGCGCGCGGAGCGAGTCGAATGAGGGATGCGCAAAGTTTCGCTCGGTTTCAACCCTGCGGCGGCGCTATAATAGCTTGGTGGACAGGGGGTGCCGATGTGAGGACGGTTTATATAGACGAGTTGTTTTTGGTGAATTTAGCGGCGGACTACATCCTGCTTTACGGCACGGCGCAGGCGGCCGCCGCGCCCTACGGGCGTCTGCGGCTGCTCGCTGGCGCGGTGTTAGGAGGACTGTACGCCGTCGCGGCGTATCTGCTCCCGGCGGCGGGGTGCCTTCCCGCAAAGCTCGTCTCCGCCGCCGCGATGCTTCTCATAGCGTTCGGATACGTCTCGCGAAGGCTGTTCCTACGCAGGGCGGCAGCGCTCTTTATATTCTCCGCGATAATGGGCGGCGCAGCTTTCGCGCTCTCCCTTGCCATGGGCGGGGATGCCGGGGGCGGGATGATATACGCGCCATGGACGCTCCGCACTGCCTTACTCGTGAGCGCAGCGGCGGTGGGAGTGATAAGCGCAGCCTCTCGAGGCGGTGCCGCTCAGCGGGAAGCGGGAAGCGTCCGTATAAAGCTTACGGTAGGAGAGAGAACGGCGGAGTTTTCGGCGCTGCGGGACAGCGGGAATACTCTCCGCGACCCGCTCGACGGTTCTCCGGTGCTCGTAGTCGAGGCGGACGCACTCACGCCGCTCTTTTCCGGGGAGACTCTGCGGCTCCTGCGCGACCATTTCCCTGCGGACGTGCTCGAAATGCTGCCGCGGGACGTAAAGTGGCGGCTGCTGCCGTTCGTGACCGCGGCAGGCTCGCGCCTCGCACCGGCATTCCGGCCGGACTCGGCAGAGGCGGACGGCAGACGCATACATATCCTCGCGGCGGTGTGCTGCGAGCCGCTCGGAGCGTTCCCTGCGCTCATAGGAGACATCGAGGAAGAGAGGAGGGATATAAGTGAGCGTCTTGAAAAGGCTTCTTGAACTCATACGCGGCGCCGTCGCGCATCTTCGCGGAGGGTTCCTGCACTACGTCGGAGGAAGCGAGCTGCTGCCCGCGCCGCTTCCGCCGGACGAGGAAGCAAAGCAGATCTCACTTCTCGCGGAAGGCTCCGCCGAGGCGCGTAAGACGCTTATCGAACACAACCTCCGCCTTGTAGTGTACATAGCGCGCAGATTTGACAACACCGGCGTGGGCCTGGAGGATCTTGTGTCTATAGGTACGATAGGGCTGATAAAGGCCATAAACACCTACGACCCCGAAAAAAAGATAAAACTCGCTACCTACGCCTCTCGCTGCATAGAAAACGAGATACTGATGCACCTGAGGAAAAACTCCTCGCGGAGGGGAGAGATATCGATAGACGAGCCTCTCAGCACCGACTGGGACGGCAACGAGCTGCTGCTCGGGGACGTGCTCGGCACCGAGCCGGACGTCGTACACCGTCCCATAGAGGACGAGGCGGACAGGATGATGCTCCACGCGGCCATAGAGCGGCTGTCCGGCCGCGAGCGGGACATAATCACACGCCGCTTCGGGCTCGACGGCCGGCCGGAGCAGACGCAGAAGGAGGTGGCGGACGCGATGGGCATATCCCAGAGCTACATATCCCGCCTTGAGAAGAAGATAATAGCAAGGCTCCGGAGGGAAATAAAGAAAATGATGTGAAACGCTTGCGTCGGGACTGTTTTTGTCGTAAAATATTTAAGGCATATGCCGCTATTATTTTCAAATATCATGTTTTCCGGCGCGGCGAACGCCGCACCGTGTCTATGAGGTCAAAAAATGGAAAAAGCAGATAAAAACGTCACAACTCTCCCGATGCTTGTGCTGCGCGGACTTACTGTCTTTCCGCGCATGATAATGTTCTTCGACGTCGCGCGGGAAAAGAGCGCCGCCGCCGTCGATGCGGCGCTGCGCTCCTCGAACCAGCTCGTGTTCCTTGCCGCGCAGAAGGACTTCAGGACGGAGGATCCCTCTCCCGACGAGGTCTATGAGGTTGGCACCGTCTCGAAAGTGTGTCAGGTATTCAAGCTGCCGGACGAGACCGTCCGCGTACTTGTGGAAGGGCTGTTCCGCGCCCGCCGCGTCGGCATATCGGGCGAAGAGGGCTGCTTCATCGCCGATGTAGAGCGGCTCGAGGACCGTCCTTCCGCGCGTGTGTCCGCAAAGAAGCTCGAGGCGCTCGTCCGCCGCACCCACAGCGAATTCGAGCGGTACGCCGAAATATCGCCGCGTATCTCACAGGAGATACTGCACGGCGTCCTCGGCTCGGACGACGCGGCGTATCTTTCCGACTACATAGCCCAGAACCTTCCCGTCGCCGTCGAGGCAAAGCAGGCAATACTCGAGGAACTGCGGGTAGTGCCGCGCCTTGAGAGCGTCGCGGCGATGCTCGAGAGCGAAAACGAGATAATCGAGCTTGACCGCGGGATACAGCACCGCGTTCAGCAGCGCGTCGGCCGCAGCCACAGAGAACAGTTCCTCCGCGAGCAGCTCCGCGTCATACGCGAGGAGCTTGGCGAGGAACCGGAGGAGACCGGCGCAGATGAGTACCGCAGGAAAATAGCCGCGCTGAAGCTGCCCCAGGAGTACACGGAAAAGCTGATAAAAGAGGTCGCGCGGCTCGAGCTGATGCACCCGTCGTCCGCCGAGGCGGCGGTCTCGCGCACATACCTCGACACCGTCCTCGAGCTCCCGTGGAACGTCGAGACAAAGGACAACACCGACCTCGCCCGCGCCGCCCGCATCCTCGACAGGCAGCACTACGGCCTGGAGAAGGTCAAGGAGCGCATACTCGAGTTCCTAGCCGTGCGCAAATTAAAGCCGGATATAGGCGGACAGGTTATCTGCCTCGTCGGCCCTCCGGGAGTGGGCAAGACGTCGATAGCGATGAGCCTCGCTTCCGCCATGGGACGGAAGACCGCGCGCCTGAGCCTCGGCGGCATACGCGACGAGGCGGAGATACGCGGCCACCGCAAGACCTACGTCGGCGCGATGCCGGGGCGCATAATGAACGCGCTTGCGCAGGCAGGCTCGAAGAACGCCGTGCTCATTCTCGACGAGGTGGATAAGCTCGGCGCGGACTTCCACGGCGACCCCGCCGCCGCGCTTCTCGAGGTGCTTGACGCGGAGCAGAACCATGCCTTCCGCGACCACTACATAGAGATACCCTTCGACCTCTCGCAGACGCTGTTCGTGACGACGGCGAACACTCTCGACACTATACCGCGTCCTCTCCTTGACCGCATGGAGGTGATAGAGCTCTCGAGCTACACCGACGAAGAGAAGATGAAGATAGCAACGAAGTACCTCCTTCCCAAGCAGATGGCAAAGCACGGCCTCAGCACGAAGACAATGCGCGTCGACGGCAAGGCCATACGCGACATCATCACTCTCTACACGAGGGAGAGCGGCGTCCGCAGCCTCGAACGCGAGCTTGCCTCGCTCTGCCGCAAGACAGCAAAGGAAATAGCCTCCGGAGAGGAGTCGGTACATATCCGCGCGCGCGATCTTGAGACGCTTCTCGGGCCGCACCGTTACAAGCCGGAGCGCCTGAGCAGACGGGACGAGGTAGGCGTCGTCTGCGGCCTCGCATGGACGTCGGTCGGAGGAGAGATACTCGAGACCGAGGCCGGCGTGATGCCGGGAACCGGCAGGATAGAGCTCACCGGCAACCTCGGCGACGTTATGAAGGAGAGCGCCCGCGCCGCGATAAGCTACATCCGTTCGGTCGCGGAGGAGCTCGGCATAGACCCGGATTTCTACAAGACAAAGGACATACACATCCACTTCCCGGAGGGAGCGATACCGAAGGACGGACCGTCCGCCGGCGTCACTATAGCGACGGCGATATGCTCGGCGCTCCTCGGCGCGCCGGTCCGCTCGGACGTCGCAATGACGGGTGAGATAACGATACGCGGGCGCGTCCTGCCGATAGGCGGCCTCAAGGAAAAGACGATGGCGGCGTATCGGAACGGCATCCGCACGGTGATAATACCGGAGGACAACGAGAGCGACCTTGCGGAGATAGACCCGACCGTCCGCGCCTCGCTCAGCTTCATCACGGCGGGGAGCGCGCTCGACGTGTTCAAGGCAGCCATTCTGCCCGTTGAAAGCAAGGAGCCGACAAAGTATGCCGATAAATCTGCATAACGCCGAATTTCTGCGCTCCGCCGCGGGAAAGAGCGGCTTCATACGCGACGGGCTGCCGAAGGTGGCGTTCGCGGGGCGTTCCAACGTCGGGAAGAGCTCGACGATAAACGCCATCCTCAACCGCAACTCGCTCGCCCGCGTGAGCGAAAGCCCCGGCAAGACCGCGCACGTCAACTACTTCTCGATAGACGGCAAGGCGTACCTTGTCGACCTGCCGGGCTACGGCTTTGCAAAGGTGTCGCAGAAGGAGCGGGACAGGTGGGGAGAGATGATGGAGGACTACTTCGCCGACCGCGAGGCGGGCCCCGCGCTCTGCGTTCTCATCGTCGACAGCCGCCACGCACCCACCGCCGACGACCGGAACATGTGTGACTACTTCCGCCAGTGCGGCTATCCCTTCATCGTCGCGGCAAACAAGTCGGACGGACTGAAGAAAAGCGCGCGCGAGGATGCGGTGCGGACGATACGCGAGACGCTCACGCTCGACGAGCGCGACCCGGTCATACTCTACTCCGCAAGGAAGAAGGAGAACATCGAACCGCTCCGCGCGGCGGTCATAGCCGCGTGGGAGGGGAAGTAAAGCAAATCACGGAGAAGCAACAAACGAGGCACAGCTTTGCTGCGCCTCGTTTATTTATGTTGAAGGTCTATCCCAGCAGCGACGCCACATTGAGCCAGGCCGCGACGTTCCGCTCATCCGGGATCGTACCGAGCCGCCACACCGACACTCCCGTGACGCCGAAGAGACGCATGAGGTCGAGCTTCGCGCCGACGCTCCGTTCGTCCTCGTACCAAAGGAAGATGTTCTGTCCGTCCTCGGTGCGGTAGGTGAGGTACGGGTTTCCGAGCGCGGATGACCATCCCATTGTTGCGCCGCCCTCTATGCGGCGGAGCACCGTATCGTAGGACGGGTACTGCGGCTGTGTGGAAGTGAGCTTTCCGGAGTCATCGGTCTCCCACGCCATGGCCGTCATGCTGACGGCAAGGGCGAGCTTCGACCGGTCTCGGACGCCGGTCTCGGGGTCGCACGCTGCGCGGAGCGAGTAGTAGACCGAGTTTATCGGGGTGAGCGCCGCGTTTTTGTAGAACGTCGAGCCGATGAGGTTTTCGTCCATCTGGCGCGGCGCGTAGTCGTGCGCCATGAGTATCACCTTGTCTGCAAGCCCGCCTATCTCGCGGTAGTCGTATCCGTCGTAGTAGACCCCGTCGGCGGTGGCCGGCATCACCGCGACATAGAGGGTGAGACCTGCCGACTCGAGCGCCGCGTCAAGCTCACGCAGGAAGAGCGTGAAAGGCTCGCGGGCTGGGGCGCGAAGTCCCTCAAAGTCTATCGTCGCACCGTCGAGCCCGAGCCCCTTCACTTCTTTAAGTATCATGTCGACTGCGGCGGAGCGGTTCTCGGGAAGGGAGAAGGCGTCAAAAAAACCTGCGCTCGTCACGTCGTTCATCACGACGTCGAGGTGCATACGGACGCCGCCTTCGGAGAGCGCCGCCGTGACGGTTTCGTATCCCTCCGGTATGCAGTACTCGTTCCCGCCGGACGGGGAGGTGAAAAGCCGCGGCGCGCCGTTCTCGACGCGCATACGGCTCCAGCCGAGGCTCACCGCGTCGAGCGACTTTGCAAGCTCGAGCTGGCTGTACGAGGATATGGCGTAGAATGCGTGGCGCCATTCGAGCGGGGAGACGCGGCGCTCGTATATCCGGACTAGCATCGCCGCCGCTTCCTCACGCTTCGCATATCCTTCCGGGGCAAAGGAGGTAGCCGAGACGCCGGTCGTCATTCCGATGTCGTATGCGACCGAGATGTAGCCCTTGTCCTCGGAGACGTCGGTAAACGGAAGCCCGCCCCACTTCTCGGAAGCCTCGGCCTCGCCGCCGTAACCGAGCGCGCGGACGAGCATCACCGCCATCTCGCGGCGCGTAATCAGGTCCTCGGGGCGGAAGCTCCCGCCCGTGTCCACCGCGCCGCGCTTTGCCGCCGCGTTGATATATGTGCGGGACCAACGGCCCGCGATGTCGTCGAACGCGTCCTCCTGTTCCTCAGCCCATCCGAACATCCTTACAAGCACAGTCGCAAATTCCTCGCGGCGGATAGTCCGGCCGGTACCGAAAAGTCCGCCGCCGACGCCCTCCATAAGTCCGTATTCCTTTGCCTTTGTCACGGCTGTCCGCGACCACTCGGCAGTGGGCATATCCGAATACGGCTCGTCTGCGGGCGCGGCGAAGGCGGACGCCGCCGGCAGCAGCATGGCCAATGCGAGCATGAACGATATAAGTCTTTTACGCATATATTCACTTCCTTTTTGGGTACACCGGATCCTTTGATACGATTGTAGCACATCCGAGCGGACAATACAAGCTCAGTCCGGCGCCTCCGCCACTATGTCGTAGTCACCGTAGAGCTCGCGCGGGGATGCGCCGGTATCCTCGAGGTATGTGTATGCCTCCGGCACGTCTCCGACTATGACCGTCTCGGCGACAACTACTTTCGACGATACTCTCGTCGAAGTCTCGTAACCGGGCAGCAGCACGGAAATATCCGCCGTCACGGTGACTATCATCTGATGGCGCGTCTGATTTATACCGGCGGTAACGAGCGCCGTGGAGAAGTCCGCCTCAGCCGTCCCGACCGGCACGACTATCACCGGTATCTCCGGCCCGCGCCCGCTGAACAGCTCGCCGTCGATGATGTTTCCGAGCGGTATGGCGAGCTCGGAGGTATCCATGTCTTTGATCCTCTCGAGCACGAGCGCGGTTATGTCGGTCTTGAGCTTGTTTATGGCGGACATATTCGTCTTCAGCGCCGTGACCTTACCGTCGGCGTCCTTTTCGAGCAGGACGAGATCGTCGTAGCTCACGCCGCCCTCGGCTATCTGCTCGTTTATGGCGTTATTTATCACTTCGCCCGCGAGGTACGCGACGCGGCTTGCCGCGAGCTGTTCCACAACAGGCCGCAGCCGTTTCTGAAACCACGCAAGCATCAGCGACGCTGCCGCGAGCAGTACCGCAAGCCGCAGCAGTATGCGCCGTCCCTTTTTCCCGGACGCTGCCCGGCGTGCCCTGCGCCGGACGAGCATCAGCCGCAGCGACGACATTATCCTACGCATCTCAACACCTCCCGCCATATCCAGTGTATGCGCCGCCGCCTGTCCCGTTTCGCATAATCCGGCGATATGCGGGCAAATATAGTGGCGAGCGACAAAATTTCGGGAGGCGGGGCAGTTGCAGGTACTGTTTGTGAGGGCCATTATCCTCTATGTCACAATAATCGCCGCCATGCGCGCCATGGGAAAGCGGCAGCTCGGACAGCTCTCGGCAAGCGAGTTCGTCGTGGCGATGATGATAAGCGAGCTTGCGTCGATACCCATGCAGGACAACAACATCCCGCTGCTCTACGGGCTGATACCCATAATAGTTCTCGTCGGACTTGAGTATATCTCCACATTCGGGGCGCTGAAGAGTCTGCGCTTCCGCGCGATCGTGAGCGGCAGACCCGCCATAGTCCTGCGCGAAGGAAAGATAGATCAGCGCGAGCTGCACAAGAGCCGGATGTCGGTGGACGAGCTGATAGAGGAGCTCCGCAAGAAGGGAATCACCGACCTCGACACGCTGAGGTACGTCATACTCGAGCCGGGCGGGGAGGTGAGCGCCATACGCTACTCCGCCGACGACAGCGCGACGCCGAAGGACCTCGGCGTCACCCCAAAGGAGCACGGCCTTCCGATGACGATAATAAGCGACGGGCGGGTGATAGGCCGAAACCTCGCTCTCCGCGGCATGGACAGGAGCGGGCTTGAAAAGTGGCTCCGCGAGAACGGCCACCCGTCGCCGGAGGGAATATTCCTCATGACGATAGACGACAGCGGAAAGATATACGTCGAACGCAGGGAGGAAAACTGATGCGCTATCTTCTGATAGGTCTCGCGGTGCTCGTGGCGGTCGGGGCGGTCTGCGTCGTCTCCGGTATCACGCTCGAGCGGAACATGGAGGAGATATCCGAGGAACTCACCCTCTCGGAGGAGAGGTTCAGAGCGGGAGACATTCAGGGTGCGCTCACGCTCGCGCACGCCGCCCGCGGGCGCTGGGAAGCCCACAGCCGCTTCTTCGGCGCGGTGCTCCACGGCGAGGCGTCTGCCTCGGCGGAAAGAAAGCTGGATGTGCTGATACGTCTGCTTGAAACCGACCCGGAGGCGGCGGCAGAGGCATATTCGGAGGCGATAGAGGAGCTTCGGCTGATAGGCAGCGGAGAGCGGATGACGCTCGGAAATCTCCTCTGACTCTTGCGGTGCGGAGACTGCGGTGGTATAATTTATCCGTCAGAAACAATACGGCAAACAACGGCTGCCGACGCATCCGGAGGAAGATATGGAGAACTTTGAAAGGGAGATGGAAGCTCTGCGCGCAGAGCTTCTCGAGCACTCACGCCGCTACTACGTCGAGGATGCTCCGACCATCTCCGACTACGAATATGACATGAAAATGCGCCGCCTGAAGGAGCTCGAGGCGGAGCATCCTGAGCTCATCACCCCGGACTCGCCCACGCAGCGCGTTGGCGGCGCGCCGGTCGACAGCTTCGCTCCGGTCACGCACCGCGTCCCGCTCCAGAGCCTCAACGACGTGTTCAGCGAGGACGAGCTTCGCGACTTTGACGCGCGTATGCGCGAGATGTTCCCGGACGGCGTGGAGTACACCGTAGAGCCGAAGGTGGACGGCCTCTCGGTCTCGCTTGAGTATTCGGACGGCGCGTTCATCCGCGGAGCGACGCGCGGGGACGGTGTCACCGGCGAGGACGTCACGGCAAACATCCGCACGATAAAGACTCTCCCGCTCCGCATACCCGTGTCGGAGGGGGACTTCATCGTTCGCGGAGAGGTCTACATGCCGAAGAAGGTGTTCGAGGAGCTGAACGCCGAGCGCGAGCGGGACGAGCGTCCGCTGCTCGCAAATCCGCGCAACGCCGCCGCCGGCTCGCTTCGACAGCTCGACCCGAAGGTCGCGGCGGACCGCCGCCTCGACCTCATAGTGTTCAACCTCCAGCTTGCGGACGGCATGAGCTTCGAGAAGCACTCGGAGACGCTTGACGCGATAGCGGCGCTCGGCTTCCGCACGATACCGCACATCGTCTGCCGCACTATAGATGAGGCGATAGCGGAGATACGCCGCATCGGAGAGGAACGCGAAAAATTCCCGTACGACATAGACGGAGCAGTCGTCAAGCTGAACAGCCTCAGCGACCGCGACACCGCCGGTTCGACGGCGAAGGCGCCGCGCTGGGCGGCGGCGTTCAAGTATCCTCCGGAGGAGAAGCCGTCGGTGCTGCGCAGAATAACGATACAGGTCGGGCGCACCGGCGTCCTCACCCCGAAGGGGGAGATCGACCCGGTCCGCCTCGCGGGTACGACCGTCACTAACGTAACGCTACACAACGAGGATTTCATAGCGGAGAAGGATCTGAGGATAGGGGACACACTGATAGTCCGTAAGGCGGGAGAGATAATCCCGGAGGTCATCGGCGTGGACATATCCAAGCGTCCGCCGGACGCCGTGCGGTACGAGTTTCCGCGCGTCTGCCCGGTCTGCGGGGCGGAGGCGGTGCGCGTCGAGGGAAGCGCCGCCGTCCGCTGCACCGGCGCGGACTGTCCGGCGCAGATAGTGCGCAACCTCGCTCACTTCTCCTCGCGGGATGCGATGGACATAGAGGGCATGGGCATCCGCTCCTGCGAGCAGTTTGCGGATGCGGGGATGCTCCGCTCCTGCGCGGACATATACAGGCTCACCCGCGAGCAGATAATGTCGCTCGAGGGCTGGGGCAAGAAGTCGGCGGAAAACCTTCTTGCGAGCATCGAGAAGTCGAAGTCGGCGGGTCTCCAGCGTCTTCTCTACGCCTTCGGGATACGCCACATCGGCGAGAAGGCGGCGGAGATACTCGCAAAGCGCTTCGGCTCGCTTGAGGCGCTGCTTCTCGCCCCGGTGGAGGAGATAAGCGAAATAAGGGACATCGGAGAGGTGATGGCGCAGAGCTTTGACAGCTGGCGGCGCGGCGCGGGACACCTCATCGAGGAGCTGCGTGAGGCAGGCGTAGACTTCACATATACGGAGGAGGTCGGCTCAAGCGACAAGCTCGCCGGCAGGACATTTGTCCTCACGGGGACGCTCTCAAAGTACACGCGCAAGGAAGCGGAGGCATTGATAGCACGCGCCGGAGGAACATGCTCCGGTTCGGTGTCGAAGAAGACCGACTATGTCGTCGCGGGCGAGGATGCCGGTTCCAAGCTGAAAAAAGCGCAGGAGCTCGGCATACCGGTGCTCACCGAAGAAGAATTGGAAGCGATGCTCTCCGAGTAAGAAATTTACTTTACAGATTTTAAAACACGGAAATCTATATAAATTTATTTGCTTTACAGCATAGAATGAGATGAAGGACGGTGCATCTGCACCGTCCTTTTTTCGGTATTCAGGAATATTCGCCGGGGACAGGCATATCTTTTCAGTGGACAAGGGGGTGCGGCGGATGGAATACTTTCTTTCGAGATATCTCGGGGCGTGCGAGCTGCTTCCATCAAGGCTCCGCCTGCGCGCTCTCGCCG
Organism: uncultured Clostridia bacterium; assembly: GCA_947630675.1. Classification (GTDB taxonomy): domain Bacteria; phylum Bacillota; class Clostridia; order Oscillospirales; family JAAYOS01; genus CANRIN01. The sequence continues at coordinate 37,051 of CANRIN010000004.1, forward strand.
TGAGCGAGGCGCTTATGGCGGAGGCGGAGGAAATACGTCTCCGCGCGGGGAGAACGCCCGCGGTCGTGGCGGGGTCCGGCGAGCACGACCTTGACGGGCCACCAGTGACACCCGACGACATTCTCGACACGCTGACGAGGGCGGCAAGGGGTTCGCTTCACACCTTCGCGGGCGAGCTTGCGTCCGGCTTTCTTACCGCCTCCGGAGGATACCGCCTGGGCGTCTGCGGACGCGCCGCAATGAGCGGCGGGGAATGTGTGGGGATGCGGGAGTTTTCTTCGCTCGACCTACGTATATCCAAGGAGGTCCGCGGCGCGGCGGAGAATATTTCGCGGGAGATATGCTCCGGCGGACGCGTGCGCTCGACGCTCATAGTCTCACCTCCGGGCGGCGGGAAGACGACGCTTCTCCGCGACCTTGTGAGAACGGTGAGCGACCTCGGCTTTCGCGTCTCGCTTGCGGACGAGCGCGGCGAAATAGCGGCTTGCTCCGGCGGCGTTCCTGGGTTTGACGTGGGTGCACGGACCGACGTGCTCTCCGGTGCGCCTAAGGCGTGGAGCGCGCTCACGCTGCTCCGAGCCATGAATCCGCAGGTTTTGGCGCTCGACGAGATAACCGACCCCGCCGACGCGCGAGCGCTCCAGTACGCCGCAGGCTGCGGGACGGCGGTTTTCGCGACGGTACACGCTGCGTCCCCTGAGGAGACCGCCGCGCGCCCCGCGCTTGCCGGTGTAATACATATATTTGAAAAGGCGGTACTGATAGAGCGCCGTGAGGACGGACGGAGGGCGAGCATATCCGATATGCCGCGCCGCATGTGACGCGCGCCGTCGGCGCCATGCTCGTGATACTCGGCTCGTCCGGCGCGGGTGTGGCTGCGTTCCGCGCCGCCGCCGCACGGGTGAGAACGCTTTCGTCCTACGCGGCGATGCTCGGCGCGCTTAGGCGGGAGATATACCCGGAGCTTGCTACGCTCGAGGAGGCGCTTGAAGCCGCAGTCCGTGCGGACGCCGCGCCGGACTTCGCGCGGAACGTGCTCTGCGGTATACGCGCGCGGGGCGGCGCGGAGGCGTCCGGCTGTTGGAAAGACGCATGCGCCGCTGCGCCGCGCGAGATACGCCAGATACTCGCGGAGCTCGCTCCGCTGCTTGGGCAGTGCTCCGCGGAGGAGCAGAGCCGCGCGCTTGAGAAGGCGGAGCAGCGCATAGAGCGGCTGCGCGACGCGGCGGAGGACGAGCGGCGGCGCTCGGGACGGATGTATATAACCTTCGGAGTATGCGGAGGAGTGGCCGCTGCGGTGATGCTCCTTTAGAGAAAGGGATGTCTGTGTGCAGGTAGACCTGATATTCAGAATAGCGGCGATAGGCATACTCGTCGCAGTCTTGAACCAACTTCTCGTGCGCTCGGGGCGGGAGGAGCAGGCGATGATGACAACGCTTGCGGGACTTGTCGTGGTGCTCATGATACTCCTGCAGGAGATAAACACCCTGTTCGAGACAGTGCGCACCCTCTTCGGGCTTTAAAGATGTATGGATACTGCGTTGAAGGCTGCCGTCACGGGACTGGTGGCGGTGGCGGCGGTGCTTGCGGTAAAACGGGACAATCCCGCCGGAGCGTTCGTACTTGCGCTGGCCGTCGGAGCGGTCATACTGACCGCAGCGGCGGGGATATTCTCTCCCGCGGCGGAGTTCCTCTCGGAGCTTGCGGAGGCGGCGGGGTTGTCGCCGGAGATATTGGGTACGCTCCTGCGCGTGCTGACGGTGGCGAGCGCCGCGCACATAGCCTCGGAGAGCTGCAGGGACGCGGGGGAACGCGGCGTCGGAGCCGCGATAGACCTTGCAGGCGGGGCGGCCGCGCTTGTCGTATCGCTGCCGCTTCTCTCGGCTGTGTTCTCCTTTTTGCGTGGCTTTGCTCCGCGGTAGCGGCGGAGCTGCACCCGCACAGCGTAGGGGAGAACGAAGCCGCAGCGCCGGACATGGCGTTCGATATCCCGTCCGAGGCGGCGGATTTTCTCGGCGGTGACCCGGAGAACATGACCCTCGACGAGGGGATAGGCGCGCTCGCGGACGGTATCGCCTCGCGCTCGGGCGGCATTCTCCGCGCCGCCGCGCTCCCCGCCGTGACAGTGCTGGCGGCGGCGCTCTTCTGCGGCGTGGCGGAGACCGCGTTCAGTGTGAAGGACAGCGTGATGAAGGTGATCCCGCTCGCCGGCGCGCTTGCGATAGTCGCGGCGGCGGGCTCCGATCTCGCGGCGCTTTTGAACATGGGTCGGAGTGCGGTGGATACCCTCTCTGACTTTTCCAAAGGGCTTCTTGCGTCGCTCGCGGCGGCAGGCGGGCTGCTCGGTTCACCCGGCGGGGCGGCGGCACGGTACACGGCGGCGATGCTCTTCTCCGGCGCACTCGCAACGGTGATAGAGCGTGTGGCTGTTCCCGCGCTCTACGCCTACGTCGCGGTCATAACGGCGGACGCGGCGGTGGGAGGCGGATCGCTTGCCGCGCTTGCAAAGCTGATAAAGAGTACGGTGACGGCCGCACTCGGGATGCTGCTTGCGGCATTCACGCTTTACCTGGCCCTGAGCGGCATTGCGGCCGGGGGCACGGACGCGCTTGCGATAAAGGCGGCAAAGACGGTCATCTCAAATGCCGTTCCGGTGGTGGGCGGAGTGCTGAGCGACGCGAGCGAGACCGTGATAGTGTCCACCCGCGCTGTGCGGAGCGCGGCGGGTATAACCGGGCTTGTGACCTTTGCGGCGCTGGTACTCCCTCCGTTTCTGCACATCGGGCTTCGGTACCTGTTCCTGAAGCTTGCGGCTGCTGTGAGCCCGCTCGTATGCGAGGGACGGCTCTCGGCGCTTATCGAAAATCTGTCGGGGGCCTTCGGTATGCTTCTCGGGATGCTGGGGGCGTGTTCGCTCATTACGCTTGTGTCCACGGTGAGCATGATCTCGCTCTCTGCGGGCTAGTCAGGCCCGGACAAACCGCGCGGTCCGCGCGGAGCTCTGTGAGGTTAAACGATGGAATTCATACAGAACTGGATAATAGGAATAAGCGCGGCGTCGATACTCTATGCCGCCGTGTATTCGCTCGCGCCGGACGGCAGGGCGAAGCGCGCGGTTCGGCTCGCCGGCGGCGCGTGCGTACTGATAGCCGTCTGTGCGCCGATAAGCAGGGTCGACATGAGCAGCCTCGCGCTCGAAGCAGAGGAGCTCTCGGACGGGTACGCCGCCGAGGCGGAGCGCATGGAGCGCGAGCGCTTCGAGTTCATGCGGTCGGTCATAGAGAAGGAAGCCAAAGCATATATTTTTGACAAAGCGGACGCGCTTGGGGTGACGTGCGACGTGGACGTGATGTGCTCCGACTCGGAGGGCGTGCCGATACCCGTGTCGCTGCACGGAGTCTGGTCGGGAGAGGAGGACGCGCGCGAGCGCCTTGCGGAAGCCGTGGCGCGCGACCTCGGCATACCGCGCGCGTCGCAGAGCTGGGGAGCTGACGGCGGATGAAGGCGGAAGTTCTGAAGAAGCTCTCGGAGGCGGTAAAGCGGTACAGGTATATGCTGCTCGTCATTGCGGCGGGACTGCTGCTTCTGCTGCTTCCTACCGGGAAAAAGACGGAGACCGAGCCCGCCGCCGCGCCGGACTACGAAGCCTTTGAGCTCGCGGAATTCGAGAGTCGGATAGAGAGCGCGCTCGAGAAGATAGACGGCGTGGGAAAAACGGAGGTGGTTCTGACACTGGGGTCCACAATGGAGACTGTCTACCAGTCCGACCTTACAAGCGACGAGCGGGACGGCTCCGCGTCCCGCAGGAGCGACACGGTGCTCGAAAACTCCGGCTCCGGCACGCAGTCGGCGGTAGTACGGGAGCGGATATATCCCAAGTTTCGCGGAGCGCTCGTAGTGTGCGAAGGAGCCTCGAGCGCGAGCGTGCGTCTTGAGGTGACCCGGGCGGTGGAGACGCTTACTGGGCTTTCCGGCGACAGCATCACCGTGCTCAGGCGCGGAGCAGACTGATCTATAAAGAGAGGAGTTCAGACAATGAAGAACGCAAAGATTTGGAAGAAAAACGCGGTGCTTGCCACCGTCATACTGTTCGTATGCGTGGCGGTGTACCTCAACTGGTCCTACGGGAGGGACGCCGCGGCCGTGGCGGAGGTCTCGCCATCGCCGTCGGAGGCGTTGGGCACGAAGGTGTCGGGCGGCGAAGAGGGCGGCTCCGCAGAGCTCTCGGCTGTGGGAGTGAGCACCGAGCCGGCGGCGGCCGACCCGTCGGGGGAGGCGTCCGAAACGGACGCGGAGGCAAACGAGTACTTTGCCGAAGCGCGCCTCAGCCGCGAGCAGGCACGGGCAAGCTCGATAGCGATACTCCGCGAGTCGGGCGAGACGGAAGCCGCGTCGCAGGAGGCGCGGGACGAGTCGATAGCGGCGGCAAACCTCATCGCCGCGAACGCTCTCAAGGAGGCGGAGATCGAGGGTCTCGTCATGGCGAAGGGGTTTGGGGACTGCGTCGCGTACATATCCGACGGCGGGATAGACGTCATCGTCGCCGAGCCGGAGGGAGGGCTTGTCAGCGAGCAGGTCTCGCAGATAAAAGACATAGTCCTCAGCAAGACGGACATCCCGATAGAGAACGTGAGGATAGTCGGGGCATAACAAAACGGCGGACGGCTGAATGGACAGACGTCCGCTTTTTTGCGTCCGCACGGCGGGAAACATAGACGGCAAACACCTTGTCTTTTTTTTTAGTCCGTGTTATAATCTGAATGTATGCGGAGTAACCGCCGCAATTTGCTTTGGGGGTGCGGAAATGCCCGACAATAAGGAATATATCAGAAGCGAGGACGAATTCGGAAGCATCAGCATATCCGAGGAAGTGATATGCTCCATCGCGTCCGCCGCCGTGGGCGAAGTGAAGGAATTTACGCTCGCGGGCGGAAGGGGCAGAGCCGTGCGCGTGACGCTCGGAGACGCTTCCGCCTCGGTCGACATAGCGGTATCCGTGAAGAGCGGAACTAAGATCCCCGTCGCGGCGGCCGCGCTGCAGAAGTCGGTCGCGCAGGCGCTCGAGGCCATGGCGGGGCTTCCGACGGATGCGGTAAACATTCACGTCGTAGGGCTTGACCCGGTGGAGGAAAAGAATCGATGACAAGACGTGCCGCGCGCGAGGCAGCGCTGCAGATAGTTTTCGAGATGAGCTTCAAGCTGCCGTATGAGGCAGCAAACTGGCGCCTCAGTGACGACGGACTGAAGAGCCTCTCCGACCAGACAGAGCTTTTCGGTATGCCGATAGACAGCGATTCTCTCGGCTACATAAACGCGGTCGTAAACAACATCGTCGAGCACTACGATGAGATAGACGGATTTATTTCGAAGTATTCCCACGGATGGAAGATCTCGCGGATAAGCCGGATATGCCTTGCCGTGCTGCGGCTGTGCATCTGCGAGCTCAGATACATGGGCGACACGGTGCCGGCCTCGGTCGCGATAAACGAGGCCATACGCATGCTCAAGTGCTACGATGCGGACGACAGCTCCGCCTTTGTAAACGGCATCCTCGGCGCGTACTACCGCGCGGAGCACGGCGGCGATGCGCCGGAGACTGCGGAGAAAGCGCTTGGGGCGGAGGAAGAGGTAAAGTGAGCTTGTTTGTCGGCTTCGACACCTCGAATTACACGACCTCGATAGCTGCCGTAAGCGGTGGCGAGGTCATCGGAAGGAAACGTCTGCTCGACGTGAAGCCGGGGGAGCTCGGTCTGCGCCAGAGCGACGCGGTGTTCGCTCACACAAAACGCCTCCCCGAGCTTGCGGAGGCGCTGTTTTCATGCATCAGCGGAGAACTCTCCGCCGTCGCGGCGTCTACGCGTCCGCGCGCCGTCGAGGGTTCATACATGCCCTGCTTTCTCGTAGGAGAGGGGCAGGGAAGGACGCTTGCGGCGGCTGCGGGCGTTCCGTTCTACGCGGTGTCGCACCAGCAGGGACATATCGCCGCCGCCGCGTGGTCGGCGGGTAGTTTTGGGCTGCTCGAGCGAGAGTTCCTCGCGTACCACGTCTCGGGCGGCACTACCGAGCTTCTTCACGTCGTGCCGGGGGAGGACGGGCTTCCGGTCTGCCGCCGCGCCGGCGGGACGGCAGACCTCGCGGCGGGACAGGTGATAGACCGCTGCGGCGTCGCGCTCGGACTCGGGTTCCCGGCGGGGCCGGAGCTTGAACGCCTTGCCCTGGAAAGCGGACCGGTAAAGCCGTTCCTCCCGAGAGCGTCCGGCGGTGATTTCTCGCTTTCCGGAATAGAAAACAAGTTCAAAGAGCTGATAGGTACAAAACCGCCGGAGTATATCGCACGGTTTGTGATAGAAAGCGTGTCGGCGGTGCTCGAGCGCGCGGCGGCGCGCGCTCTTGAGGAGCGTCCCGGTCTTGAGCTTCTCTGTGCGGGCGGCGTAATGTCCAACAGTATAATACGCGCGCGCTTCGAGGAGAGGTTCGGCGCACACTTCGCGGAGCCGTCCTTTTCAAGCGACAATGCCTGCGGCGTCGCGCTGCTCGCGGAGAGACTGTTCGTAAGGGAGGGGAGAGGATGAACCGCACCGTCTACACCGTCTCTGAGATAACGTATCACGTCAAAATGCTCGTCGAGAGCGACCGCGCCCTCGCGGACGTCTACGTCTCGGGCGAGCTGTCAAACTACAAGACCTATCCCTCCGGCCACCACTACTTTACCCTCAAGGACGCGGAGAGCACTCTGAAATGCGTGATGTTCCGCGGAGACGCGTCCAAGCTGCGCTTCAAGCCGGAGAGCGGGATGAAGGTCATCATACGCGGCCGCGTCGCTGTCTACCCGCGCGACGGCGCGTATCAGCTCTATGCCTCCGAGATGATCCCGGACGGGTTGGGGGCGCTCTACGTCGCCTACGAGCAGCTGAAGCAGAAGCTCGAGAAAAAGGGGTACTTTGACGAGTCGCACAAGAAGCCCATACCGAGGTACCCCGGTAAGATATGCCTTGTCACCTCGCCCGCCGGCGCGGCGGTGAGGGACATGCTCCGCATCCTCGGCGGACGCTGGCCGGCGGCGGAGGTCGTGATAGTCCCGACGCGCGTCCAGGGCGAGGAGGCGCCAGCGGAGATAGCGGCCGGCATCGACTATGTAAATAAACACATCACCTGCGACCTTATCATCACGGGACGCGGCGGCGGTTCGATAGAGGACCTGTGGGCGTTCAACGACGAGCGTGTGGCGGACGCCATCTTCCGCTCGCAGATACCGGTGATAAGCGCCGTCGGGCACGAGCCGGACTTCACTATATCCGACTCTGTGGCGGACCTCCGCGCGGCGACGCCGTCGAACGCGGCGGAGCTCGCCGTCCCGGATGCGGACGAGGTAAGGATACAGCTTGACGGCATAGGCGCGCGGCTCCGCGCGCTCGCCGACCGGCACATACGGCTTGCGCGGATACGTCTCGATGCGCTCGCTAAAAAGCCGGTATTCTCCGGCCCGGAGGGGACGCTCCGCGAGAGGCGGCACCGCCTCGAGCTCGCGGAAAATGCCTTTTTCGTCGCGGCGGAGAAGAGAGTGGAACGGGAAAGAGCGAGACTTTCGAGGATAGCGGCGTCGCTCGACGCGCTAAGTCCGCTCGCGGTTCTTGCGCGCGGATACGCCATCGCAAGCCTTCCGGACGGAACGGCGGTCCGCAGCGTAAAGACGCTGAAGCCGGGAATGACGCTCCGGCTGAGATTTTCGGACGGAACGGCGGAGGCGGCGGTTCTTGGCGGCGCGCCGAAGCGGCGCGCGAGAGCCGCCGACCCGGGCGAAACGCCCGAACAGCTTGAGATAGGTTGATAAACTTCCGAGGTGATAATATGGCGGAAAAGAAGAAACTGAGCTTTGAACAGTCGTTAAAGAGGCTTGAGGAGATAGCTGCGCTGCTCGAAAACGGTGAGACGCCGATAGAGGAGTCGCTGAAGCTGTTTGAAGAGGGCGCGGCGCTTCTGGCGGACTGCAGCAAGGTCCTCGAGGAGGCGGAGAAAAAGGTAAGTATCCTCGTCGGTACGTCCGACGGAGGCGAGCCGGTCACGGAGCCGTTCGGGGGAGCGGAAGAATGAGCGCGCACCGGGACGCGCTTGCGCGGGAAGTAAATACCGCGCTTGACTCGCTTCTGCCGGAGGGCGGCGAGACGTCGCGCCTGTACGAGGCGATGCGTTACAGCCTCACTGGCGGCGGAAAGCGCCTCCGTGCGTTGATGCTCCTCGAGTTCTGCGAGCTTTTCGGAGGCGACAGGGAGCTTGCGATGAAGTTCGCATGCGCTATAGAGTGCATCCACGCCTACTCGCTCATCCACGACGACCTGCCCTGCATGGACGACGACGATATGCGGCGCGGAAAGCCGTCCTGTCATATAGCCTTCGGGGAGAACGTTGCCGTGCTTGCCGGCGACGCGCTCCAGACCTTTGCCTTCGAGCAGATGGCGCTCGCGGCGGCGGAGCATCCGGCGGAGGGACTCGAGGCGCTGCGCGTCGCGGCATGCGCTGCCGGTCCCGCGGGAATGTGCGGCGGACAGCTCCTCGACCTTGAGAACGAGACGCGGCGCGCCTCCCGCGCGCGGCTTGAGACGACCTGCGCGCTCAAGACCGGCGCGCTCATCTCCGCCGCCTGCGAGATAGGCGCGATACTCGGCGGAGCGGACAGTGATGGCCGCAAGGCAGCGTGTCGGTACGCGGAGGGCGTCGGCCTCGCGTTTCAGGTGATGGACGACCTGCTCGACGTAGTCGGCAGCGCCGAGAGCTTCGGCAAGGCTACCGGCGCGGACGAACGGCGCGGAAAGAGCACGTTTGCCTCCGAGCTCGGCACGGAGGAGTGCGAAAGGCTCATCCGCTCCCTCACGGACGGAGCGGTTGCGGCGATAAAGGACATACCCGGCTCGGAAGAACTCGTGGCGCTTGCCGAAGAGCTCGCCCGGCGCAGCTTCTAGGCGGAAAGGGGACAAGATGTTTACTCCGTATCTGCTTATATCCACGGCGGTGAGCTTTCTCACCGGCAACCGGATAGTAAACGCCGCCGTCGTCGCATGGCTCATAGCCCAGGTGACGAAGGTGGCCATAGAGTCGCTTCGCCTGAAGAAATTCGTGTGGCGGCGGTTCTTTGTCGGCTCGGGCGGGATGCCCAGCTCGCACTCGGCCTGCGTCTGCGCGGCGACAGTCGCCGTCGCGCGAGTGGCGGGGATACAGAGCGTTGAGTTCGGGATATCCGCGATATTTGCGTTTATAGTCATCTTTGACGCGGTGAACGTACGCCGGGCGGCAGGCGAGCACTCCCACGTTCTGAACGTCATGATACAGAGCGCGGACAAGCAGTCCCCGGAGCTGTTCGGCAGACAGATGAAGGAGCTGCTTGGGCACACGCCGCTTCAGGTATTCGTGGGGATACTGCTCGGCGCCGCCGTAGGTTTCTTCATGTGACCGCGGCTGTCTAATTAGTTAAACAGATTTTATTCCTCCCCTTGAATAAAGGGGAGGTTTGTGTTATAATAAGAAACTGCATAATGGTGGCGCAGTATCCTAGTCAGAGCATCCGGCTCCTAGGACGGGCCTAAAAATCCGTTGAAGGGCACATCGATGAAGTCCCTGGTGTTTGCTTCTTTCGCCCAGACTGGGGTGGATGCTGGGGGTTAAGGTTTCAGGGCGGCTTGCAACGGCATGCATCCCCCGACCCTGTTTCCGTGGAGACCCGTTATTGTGCCGTACTCCCATCGGACGCGCGAAAGTGCCCCGGGGTAATCGGGTACGAGACGGGGTGAAACCTGTATTGCGGTGCGAAAGGTCGCTTGCGACCCGTGTAGCGCTGTGTGCAGCGTAGCCTGCCTTGAGTGGGCATGGCGGATCCGGGATCAGACTCGTCTGCCGCCGGCCGCGGCGGACGAGTTATCGCTCGAAGAAATCATGCCTGCAAAAGAGGCTAAGAGTCGGTTTGCCTGCAGTGGAAAACACCTAGGCTGTCCGCGGCGAAAGTCGGGGGCGGCGAGAGGATTGCAGTACGGACTAAGTGGTAATCCGGTACCCATTTTGGGCGAGGGCTTCAAAGGGAAACCGCCCTCTGCGGCGACGCGGGGCAGCCCTCCGTGGAAATCAGACCGGACCTAAGCCGTAAGATTTACTTTCGCTGCCGCCACTTTATTATGCTCCCGTGCGGACGTTGTCCGCGCGCCGCCGTCTATGCGGCGGAAGCTTTATTTCATACAACTTTTTGTTTCAAGGAGCGATATCGATATGGAAGGCGACCGAAGTAGCACCGAACCGAAACGAAGCGACGCGCGGCTTACCGACAAGAAAAAGAAGCCGCCGTCATCAAAGAAAAACTTCAACCCGCGCTGGATAATAACCCTGTTCTTTATGACGATGGCTATATCCATGACGATGTCGTTTATCTCAAGCGAAGCGCTGCGCGGTGTTGGGGACATAGTCGCGTTCTGTGTGCTCGGTTTTTTCATACTGCTCGGTATAGTTTTTGACGTTATAGGCGTGGCGGTGACTGCGGCGGACGAAAAGCCGCTCAATTCGATGGCCGCCCGCAAGGTGAACGGCGCGCGCGAAGCGCTCGCGCTCGTGCGGTCGGCGGACAAGGTGTCCTCCTTCTGCAACGACGTCGTGGGGGACATATCCGGCATCATCTCCGGCGCCACCGGAGCCATAATCGCCACGCGCCTTGTCGCGAGCTTCGACCTGCCGAACGTCGTAGTGAGCCTCCTGATGAGCGGAATGATCTCCGCTCTCACTGTCGGAGGCAAGGCGGTGGGCAAGAGCCTCGCGATAAATTACAGCACCGTCATAGTCCACTATGCCGGACGCGTGGTGTATTTTGTAAAGCGTCCCTTCACCTTCAGAAAACACAAACACAAATAAGTCGGACACAGAGGGACGGGGGTGTTTCGGTGTCCATCCTCGATGGGATACATTCCCCCGAAGACGTAAAAAAGCTGGATATGGCGCAGCTCGACGAACTTTGTGCCGAGCTGCGCCGCGAAATAACGGACAGCGTGCTCCGCACCGGCGGGCACCTGGCCTCAAGTCTCGGCGCGGTGGAGATCATTGTTGCTCTTCATCGTGTTTTTTCGACCCCTAAGGATAAAATCATCTTCGATGTCGGCCATCAGTCCTACGCTCATAAGCTCCTCACCGGACGCCGGGACACGTTTGACACACTGCGCCGGTTCGGCGGGCTCTCCGGCTTTCCCGACCCCGCCGAGAGCGAGCACGACGCGTTCCGCGTCGGCCACGCATCCACATCGGTGTCCGCCGCGCTCGGCATGGCTCGGGCAAGGACGCTGAAGGGAGAGGACCGCAACATCGTCGCTCTGCTTGGCGACGGGGCGCTTACCGGCGGGCTCGCATATGAGGCGCTTACCGACGCGGGTCAGTCCCGCGAGCGCCTTATAGTAATACTCAACGACAACGAGATGTCGATAGCGCACAACGTCGGCGGTGTGGAGCAGATGCTCGGAAGGCTGCGCCTGCGCCCGGGATACATGCGCGCAAAGGACAAATTCCGCGCCGCCACCAGCAGGGGCCGCATAGGCCACGCCGTGTACCGCGTCGTACACGGCTCGAAGCAGTTTCTCAAGAGCCTTCTCATACGCTCAAACATATTCGAGGACATGGGCTTTACCTACCTCGGACCGGTGGACGGGCATGACGTGAAAAATCTCTGCCGGCTGCTCGAGCTCTCGAAGAGCTACAACGGACCGGTGCTGATACACGCGGTCACCGTCAAGGGCAGGGGATACGGCCCTGCGGAAAACGACCCGGAGAAGTACCACAGCGTCTCGCCGGCGGGCAGCGCAAAGCCCGGGATGAGTTATTCACGCGCGTTCGGGGACGCGCTCGTCGAGCTTGCGCGCGAGGACAGCCGGATATGCGCCATCACGGCGGCCATGGAGAGCGGAACAGGTCTTGAGAAGTTCGCGCGTGAATTCCCCGAGCGCTTTTTTGACGTGGGCATAGCGGAGGAGCACGCCATGACGATGGCGGCAGGGCTCTCGGCGGCGGGGATGAAGCCGGTGTTTGCCGTCTACTCCACCTTCGCGCAGAGAAGCTATGACGAGCTGCTGCACGACGTCGCGCTTCAAAAGCTGCCGGTCGTCATAGCCGTCGACCGCGCGGGCCTCGTCGGAGAGGACGGCGCTACGCACCACGGAGTTTTTGACCCGGGCTTTCTTGCACAGGCTCCGGGGATAAGAGTATACTGCCCGGCAAACGCGGCGGAGACGCGGGAGTATCTGCGCCTCGCGTTCGACTGCGGTGCCCCCTGCGCGATACGCTATCCGCGCGGAGGCGAGGGCAGGTTCACAGGGATCTCCCACGGCGGGGCGGAGGTCGTGAGACGCGGTTCGGACGTGACGGTGGCCGCTTACGGGCACATGCTCTCAAACGCGCTTGACGCCGCCGACATCCTCGAAAAGCGCGGTGTTTCTGCCGAAATAGTGAAGATAAATACGCTCGTGCCGCTCGACACCGAAACCGTGTTTGCGTCCGCCGGGCGGACGGGGTGCCTCGTCGTGGCGGAGGACTGCTGCGCCGAGGGCTCTGCGGGGCAGCGGCTGGCCGCGAAGGCGGCATGCGCCGGAGAGAGATTCGAAATAAAGCTTCTGAACCTCGGGAACCGCTTCTGTGAGCACGGTCCCGTGTCGGAGCTCGAGAGATATTACGGCATTGACGGCGAAGGTATCGCGGAGGTGGCGCTGTGGCAAAAATGAGACTTGACGTGCTGCTCGTAGAGCGCGGGATATTCCAGAGCCGCGAGCGCGCCCGTGCAGCGATAATGAGCGGCGAGGTGTTCGTGGCGGGCGTACGCGTGGACAAGGCCGGAGCGTCGGTGCCGGAGGACGCGGAGGTGGAGTTCCGCGGCCGCGCGATACCGTATGTGAGCCGGGGAGGACTGAAGCTTGAAAAGGCGCTCTCTGTCTTTCCGGTGGATCTCGAGGGCGTCCGCGCGGCGGATGTCGGCGCTTCCACCGGCGGCTTTACCGACTGTATGCTCCGAAACGGCGCGGCGAAGGTCTACGCGATAGACGTGGGCTACGGGCAGCTCGCGTGGTCGCTCCGCACGGACGAGCGCGTCGTCGTCATGGAGCGGACGAATATCCGCAGCGTCACACCGGATATGATAGGCGAACCGCTCGACTTCGCGTCGATAGACGTGAGCTTCATTTCGCTTCGGATAGTTCTTCCGTGCGTGAAGCCCCTGCTCCGCGCCGGAGGGGAGGTCGTTGCGCTGGTGAAGCCTCAGTTTGAGGCGGGGCGCGAAAAGGTGGGAAAGAAGGGCGTCGTCCGCGATCCGGCAACGCACCTCGAGGTTTTGGAAGCGTTCCTCACCCACGCGCATGACGCCGGATTTGCCGTGAAAGGGCTGGACTTCTCTCCCGTCAGAGGACCGGAGGGCAACATAGAGTATCTTGCGCACCTCTCAAGCGAGGGCGAGAGCGGAGACTTCGACCTGGAGAAGCTGGTGGAGAGCTCACACTCCGCGCTCGACGGAAAGGAGAGCGTGTGATGACGCGAATCAATACTCTGCTGATATATTCAAATCCCGACCGCGACCCCAGCCTGGTGTACGCGGCGAAGATGGAAGAGACCGCACGCCGCCTCGGCGCCTCCGTCACTCTCTGTGACTCACACTGCGGGCGGGACGAGCTTCTCTCCCTGCTTGCCGGGCGGGATATGGCGGCGGTGCTCGGCGGGGACGGAACGATACTTTCCGCCGCCGTTCCGGCTGCGGAGGCGGGCGTTCCGATACTCGGGATAAACCTTGGAAATATAGGCTTCATGAGCGCGTTCGACGCCTCCGACGGAGACTCGCTCGAAACGGTGCTCAAGGGCAGTTACGTCACGGACGAACGCGCGCTCCTATCGGTACGCGCGGAGCGGGACGGCAGAGAGTTCTTCCACGCTGCGGCGCTCAACGACGCGGTCATCTCCGCGGGAGAGCTCGGAAGGATGGTGCGCGTCGAGATATCCTGCGGCGGGAGCCGAGTAGCAGTTCTGCGCGGCGACGGCGTCATCGCCGCGACGCCTACCGGCTCGACGGCGTACTCGCTTTCGGCGGGAGGCCCGATAATCGACCCGCGCTCCGACTGCATGGTTTTGACGCCGGTCTGTGCGCACACACCGTACGCACGTCCTATCGTGCTGCCGCTCTGCTCCGAAGTGCGGCTCAGAGCGCCCGAGAGCGCCGTCCTGACGGTGGACGGTCGGCAGGGAACGCGGCTTGAACCGGGAGACAGTGTGCTCATCGGCAAATACGCCAAAAAAACTACATTGATACGCTTGCAAAATTATGACTTTTATGGTATCATTGGTACAAAACTTTGGCAGACACAAATATCGGAGGTGGGCAATCTGTGAAAAAGGAGCGTCACGAGAAAATAATCGAGCTTGTGAGGACAAGCAAGGTCGGTACACAGGATGAGCTCGTCGATATGCTGCGCGAAGCGGGCTACGACGTGTCTCAGGCCACTATTTCCCGGGACATCAAGGAGCTGCGGCTGCAAAAGGCGGCCGCCCCTTCTTTCGGATACAGGTACGTTCTTCCGGACGAGCGGCCGGACAGCACAGGCGACGAGCGCCTTCAGGACATATTCCGCAAGAGCGTTTCCAATGTGGACTATGCGGCAAACATTATCGTCATAAAGACCATGGCCGCCCTTGGCAGCGCGGCGTGCGCCGCAGTCGACGGGATGAAGTACGACGGCATAGTCGGCACCCTCGCGGGTGACGATACGGGGCTTATCATAGTGCGCAGCGAAGAACAGGCGCGCAGGCTCTGCGAACATCTGCGCGAGCTTATTGAGGGCTGAAGATGCTTCTCTTTCTGCAAATCGAGAATATAGCCGTAGTGGAACGCGCGGAGGTCGAGCCGGGCGAGCGACTGAGCGTCCTCACCGGTGAGACCGGCGCGGGCAAGAGCATCGTCATAGATGCGATAAACGCCGTCCTCGGCGAGAGAATGCCGCGCGACCTGATACGCTCCGGCGAGAAGAGCGCCACCGTGAGCGCGTGTTTTTCGCCGCTCGCTCCCAGCGTGCTTGAATGGCTTGATGAAAACGGCTACGAACCGGACGAGGACGGCTCGCTCATTATACGCAGGAGCCTTTCGGCGGACAGTCGGAACCTCTGCCGTATAGGCGACCGGCCGGTGAGCGTGTCCGCGCTGAAAAAGCTAGGAGCGCTTCTTGTCAACATACACGGTCAGCACGACAGCGGACGTCTGCTCGACGAGCACGCGCACCTCGGCTATCTTGACGGATTTGCGGGAGACGGCGAGCTTCTAGGAAGCTATCACGCTGTCTGGGGCGAGCTGCGGGAGATACGCGGGGAGATAGAAAGGCACACCCTCGGCGAGGAGGAAAAGGCGTTCCGCGCAGACTTCCTGCGGCGGCGGATAGAGGATGTCGAGGGAGCAGAGCTTGAAGCGGGCGAGGAGGAGGAGCTTACCGCGCGGAGGAAAATACTCCAAAGCGCACAGAAGCTCTCCGATGCCGTGGACGACAGCATTTCCGAGCTCTACGGAGGCGAGGACTACTCCGGCGCGCTCGCGCTTATCGAGAGTGCAGCCGGGCGCATTGATGAGGCCGCGCAGACCGATGCAAGCCTTTCTGAGCTTGCGTCAAAGCTCCGCGACCTTCGGTTTGCCGCGGAGGATGCGGCGGACGACCTGAGAAGGCTCCGCGGCGAGTACGACTTCTCGCCTGAAGAAATAGACGAGGTGGAAAGCCGCCTCGACGTCATAAATACTCTCGAGCACCGCTACGGCGGCACGGTCGAGACGCTGCTCAGCGACCTCGACAAGTGGCGCGCGGAGCTTTCGGACATAGAGTTTTCGGAGGAAGCGCTCGAGAGGCTCCGCCGGCGCGAGGCGGATACGCTGAAGCGCGCGGAGAAGCTTGCGGATGAGCTCGGCGCTGTACGCCGCGAGGCGGGCGTCCGGCTCGCCGAAGCGATAGAACGCGAGCTCCGCGAGCTCGATATGCCGGGCGTACGGTTTGTCACCGAAGTCGAAAAGAGCGCCCTCGGCGCGGACGGCGGAGACGGCGTCCGCTTCCTTATCTCCGCGAACGCGGGCGAGGAGCTGAAGCCACTCAGCAGGATAGCGTCCGGCGGCGAGCTGTCGAGGATAATGCTTGCGATGAAGTCGGTGCTGACATCCGGCGACGAAGTGGCCACGCTCATATTCGACGAGGTGGACTCCGGCGTGAGCGGACGTGCTGCGCAGCGCGTAGCGGAAAAGCTTGCCAAGATCGGGCGCTCGAGACAGGTGCTCTGCGTGTCGCACCTGCCGCAGCTTGCGGCCATGGCGGACTGCCAGCTCCTTGTCGAGAAGCGCGAGCGGAACGGGCGCACCTTCACGTCGGTGATAAATCTCGACGGCGAGGCGCGCGAGCACGAGCTTGCGCGTATAATCGGAGGCGAAGAGGTGACCGACACCATCCTCCGAAGCGCGCGCGAGCTCATCGACGCGGCGGACCGCTACAAACAAAACTTGTAAAAAACGCGCAAACGAGCGTATAAAAAGACAGGAGCGGGCTTTGCCCGCTCCTGTCTTTTACTGCTTCGCACGCTGCGAACAGCGAAAGCGCGAACCAATTTCTCATCCGACACTCTACTGCTTTCGCCTGCAATATTCACTTCGCGAATATTGCCCGACCTTGAGCACGTTACTGGCGGAGCGGCTTCGCCGCGTCCGCCTCGCAGAGAATGCGCCCCTCAACTTGTTACGCACCGTAATTTTCTACCGGGCGCATCAGACCTCGGCGCTTCGCGCCGACGTCCCGACTTTCTGCTAATTGAAGAAAAAAACTCATCTCGCGGAGCGCGTTTCAAGCGGCGAAGCCGCTTCCGCGCCGGTTCGCGCGGTTGAAGTTGGCGGCTGCGTCGCCAACTTCGCGCAGGGGCAATTCACTTGCCCCGAGCATTTCAATCGGAAGGGCTCCCACGCGGTCGCGACCGCGTGGGAATTGCGTAGCGGAGCGTTTGGCACCGGCAGAGCTACGCTCTGTCCGGTACCCTCGGCACGAAAGGGTGCGCAGCGAAGCGAGCACATTTCGTGCCGAGCAATCTCGCGGCAAATTGGTAAGGGCGCGGATTTCATCCGCGCCCGCGATTTGCCGCGATAAGATATTCTTTCATCAGGTCGTCCATGCCGTAGAGTCCGGGCGCTGTACGCTCCGAGATGAACCTTGCGGCTCGGAGCGCACCCTCCGCGAACACCGCGCGGCTCTGAGCCGTGTGCTTCAGTTCTATTATCTCGTCGTTTCCGGCAAATATGACCTCGTGCTCGCCGACAATGGTGCCGCCGCGTATGGAGCTTATGCCTATCTCGCCGCGCGGACGCTCACGGCGGCGCTCGTGGCGGTCGTAGACGTACTCAGCCGAACCGCCCTGAGCTCTGCGTGCGGCGTCCGCAAGCATAAGGGCGGTGCCGGATGGCGCGTCAAGCTTTCTGCGGTGGTGCCGCTCAAGTATCTCGATATCGTATCCGGCGCCGAGGACTCCCGCGACCTCCTCAACGAGTGCGGTGAGAAGCGCTATGCCGAGCGACATATTTGCCGAGCGGAACACCGGCAGCGTCTCCGCTGCGCGCCTGACCGCCTCCGTCTGCTCCTCCGAGTATCCGGTGGTGCAGAGCACGAGCGGAAGCGAACGGGGGAGGGCGTAGTCGAGTATCCCGCGCAGGGCGGAGGGATGCGAGCAGTCCACGAGGACGTCCGCCGTGCCGGGAAAATCCGCCGGTGAGCGGTATATCTCGAAACCTGCCTTTTCGGCGCCGTTGATATCGACGCCCGCGGCGATCTCAAAGTCCGGATCCTGCTTTGCCGCGTCCGCGATAAATCCGCCGAGCCTTCCTCCGGCACCGCAGAGAAGTATCTTAGTCATTCCTGTCACCTCTGTCCCGCAGCCGCGCGACGGCGGCGGAACATCCCTTTCTTTAGAATTCAGGGGGCGAACGCTCGCCCCCAAGATAGTTAGAATGTCAGTCGAGGAGCCCGTAGTCCGCGAGAGTGTCGCGGAGCATCTCTTCGTTTGCCTCGCTCATTTCGACGAGAGGCATACGCGTCGGTCCGACGCCCATACCCATCATGTTCATCGCCGTCTTGACCGGTATCGGGTTTGTCTCGACAAAGAGGGCGCGCATGAGGGGGTAGTACTTGTAGTGCAGCTCGCGCGCCCGCTCGAAGTCACCCTCGAGGCAGGCGTGGGAGAGCTCGACCATCGCGCCGGGCAGGATGTTCGAGAGGACCGAGATAATGCCCTTTGCGCCGAGCGACATCATCGGAAGCGTTGCGCTGTCGTCTCCGCTCCAGATATTGAGGTCGTCTCCGCAGGCCATTTTTGTGCGGCTGACGAGCTCGAGGTCGCCGCTCGCCTCCTTGACGCCGTTGATGTTCGGGTGCTTCGAGAGCTCCTTGTAGGCGTCCACAGTGAAGCCCATGCCGGTGCGGCTGGGGATGTTGTAGAGGATTATCGGGATGTTCACCCTGTCCGCGACGGCCTCAAAGTGGCGGACAAGTCCGCGCTGGGTCGTCTTGTTGTAGTAGGGGGTGACCATCAGAAGTGCGTCCGCGCCGCTCTTCTCGGCGTTCTGGCTCATCATGATGGCGTGTGCCGTGTCATTTGAGCCGGTGCCGGCTATTATCTTTATCCGGCCCGCCGCGCGCTTTATCGCGTATTCGACGGTAGCGAGGTGCTCCGGGATAGTCTGCGTAGACGCTTCGCCGGTGGTGCCGCATACGACGAGAGCCTCGACCCCGGCGTCGATCTGCTGCTCGATGAGCTCACCGAGCTTCTCGAAGTTGACAAAATCGGATGTGAATGGGGTGATCAGTGCCGTACCTACTCCTGTAAAAATCGGCTGCTTCATACTATTCGGCTCCTTTATAGGGTTCTTGTTTGCTGTTTTTTGTCTGATACCGTGCGTTCAGTCGATGTACCCCTCCGCGCAGAGCAGCTCCGCTAGCTGCACCGCGCCTCCGGCGGCGCCGAGGAGGGTGTTGTGCGAAAGCGAAACGAACTTGTAGTCGTACTGCGTATCCTCGCGCAGACGTCCGACCGACACCGCCATACCGCCCTCGAGCTCACGGTCGAGGCGGGTCTGCGGACGATCGGGCTCCTCAAAGTAGTGGATGAACTGCTTAGGGGCGCTCGGAAGCGCGAGCGACTGCGGCCGTGCGCGGTAGCCCGCCCACGCCGCTTTTATCTCCTCAACGGAGGGCTTCTCCTCAAAGGAGACGAACACCGCCGCGAGGTGACCGTCCGTCACAGGCACGCGAATACACTGCGTGGTGATGGACGGAGTCTCTGCGTTCACTATCACGCCGTTTTCGATGCGGCCCCATATCTTCAGAGGCTCGAGCTCGCTCTTCTCCTCCTCGCCGCCTATGTAGGGGATGACGTTGTCTATCATCTCCGGCCAGGTCTCGAAGTTCTTGCCCGCGCCGCTTATCGCCTGATATGTGCAGGCGAGCACCTTTGTGGGACGGTATTTCAGCAGCGGATGGAGCGCCGGAACGTAGGACTGTATCGAGCAGTTCGACTTTACGGCTATCAGTCCGCGCTTTATCCCGAGGCGCTTGCGGAAGCTGTCTATCACCTGAATGTGCTCCGGGTTTATCATGGCGACGACCATCGGGACATCCGGATCTCCGCGGTGCGCGGAGTTGTTGGATATAACCGGACACTCGCGCTTCGCGTACTCGAGCTCGAGCGCGTATATCTCCTGCTTCGTCATGTTGACGGCGGAGAAGACGAAGTCGACCTCGCCCGCTATCCTGTCCATATCCGCCGTCGCGTCGAGAACGGTCATGTTCGCCGCGCTCTCCGGCATCGGCTCGCTCATCATCCAATGCGCCGCGTCGCGGTAGAGCTTGCCCGCCGAGCGGGGAGAGGCGGCGAGCGCCGCAAGCTCGAACCACGGGTGCTTGCTCACGAGTGTCACGAACCGCTGCCCGACCATCCCGGTCGCACCGATGATGCCGACCCTGTACTTTTTCATATTGATCTCCTCCGAATTTCTGCCATCTGCTAAGTTCTCAAAAAGCCGGTTGAAAAACCGACAAAATCTGCTATAATTAGAGAGGTGCTTCGTTTACATAATATGCGGGAATTCTCCCGCCGGCTATCATTGTAGCACAGCATGTACTTTTTGTCAACGCAAACCCCGTTTGGAGGAACAAAATGAAACGAATTACTGCTTTCCTACTCGCGCTTTCACTGCTTCTCGGCGGAGCGGCCTACGCCGCGGGCGAAGGAACGGACTTTATCCCCGCCACAGGAGAGGATCCGTCGGCCAACCCACCCGCTCCCGTCACCTCCGAGGCTACTCCGACCCCGGCTCCGGCGCAGCCTGCGTCCTACGTCTCCGCTGCCGTGGACCCGGCCTCCGTAACATACCCCATAGAGTGCGAGCCGGAGGAGTACGTCGTCCGCGCCGGACTGTTCTACGGCTCGACGGCGCTGGCATCCGCAAACCTCCAGAACTTTGACGGATCGGGGTATATGTTCGGCTGGTACGACAAGAACGGTATGTTCACTGCTGTCGGATACACCGCTCAGGAGAGGATAACGACCTTCTCCGACCGCAACATGTACGTCAAGGACAGCACTTATTACGATTCGATGGGACCGTCCGGTGCGACGTCGATAGGCGCATACCATGTCCAGACGCCGGACTCCTACCCGACATACCAGGCGGCGCTTGCCGCCGCCGGCACATATGCATCCGCGTTCCCGGCATACATAAACGGTGAGTGGCGCGTCCGCGTCGGCTCCTATCGCTCTTCCGGCGCAGCAAGCGAGGCGGCGGCTTCGCTCGGCGTGGCGAACGGCACGGTCGTCGGCGCGTCCAATACCTGCTACACGGTATCGGTCACACCCACCGGGACCATCATATTCGAGTTTGACAACGGCGGCGACCGCTTTGGGATACGTCCGATAGGCGCGGAGGAGCCGGTCACCTGGCACAAGGGCTACAAGTGGTCGGGCGGCTTCGAGTACAAGCGGAACTCCTCAGGCTCGCTCGTCGTTATAAACGTCGTCGAAATAGGCGACTATACCAAGGGAGTTATCCCATACGAGATAGGCACCAACTGGACCGAGGAGGGCACGAAGGTCGGCGCGGTCTGCGCCTCCAGCTACGCCGTGTTCAACAAGAACCGCCACAGCACCTACGGCTTCGACGTCTGCAACACCGACCACTGCCAGGTCTATCAGGGTCTGAACCGCGCCACTGCACAGACGAACGCCTACTGTGACGCCGTCGCCGATCTCGCTATGTTCTACGACGGGAAGATATGCGACACCGTCTACCACTCCACGAACGGAGGCTACACGGAGGATGCGGTGAATGTCTGGGGCGTGGACTACCCGTATCTCAAAGCGGTGCCCGACACCTACGAGGACCTCGACCGCGCCCAGTACGGGCGCTGGAGCTACACCTACACCGGCGAGGAGATAGCGTGGGTGCTCAATCAGAAAAACTATTCGATAGGCACAGTCACGCAGGCGTGGGTCGAGAAGTTCACCCCCGCAGGAAACGTGTACACCGTGAGCTTTATGGACGCGAGCGGGAAAAAACTGAGCTTTTCCAAGGAGCAGGCGCGCACCATCCTCACAAGCAGCACCCTCGGCAAGGGCACAAGGAGCCAGCGCTACACCATCTCCACCGGGACGGTCGAGATAGCCGCAGGGGAGAGCGGGACCCCGGTGTCCGCCTCCACTGCGCAGGTCATAGGTAAAGACGGCGTCGTCTCCGGTCTCCGCAATCCGGGAGAGGTGTACGTCGTGACGGCGACCGGCAAAGATGTGCTCCGCTCCACGTCCTCCTCCGGCGTGTTCGTCGTGAGCGGGACCGGGTGGGGCCACAACGTCGGCCTCAGCCAGTGGGGAAGCCGAGGCCGCGCGGAGGCGGGCTGGGACTATGTCTCCATACTCGAATACTACTACACCGGCGCTAAGGTGATGAATATTCAAGAGGTACTTGGCGGATGAAAAAAAGCGACTTCTGGTATGAGCTCCCCGAGGAGCTGATAGCGCAGACGCCGTCCCCCGAACGGGACGGCTCGTCTCTTATGCTCCTTGACAAGTCGACGGGAGAGTACTCCTTTCATGTTTTCCGCGAGATAGCGGACTTTCTGCACGAAGGCGATCTTCTCGTCATGAACGACTCGCGCGTCCTCCCCGCGCGTCTTATCGGCGCGCGGAGCGGCGGTGGAGCGGCGGAGGTCCTGCTGCTCCGCGAGCGTGAGGGAGGTCTGTGGGAATGCCTCGTCCGGCCCGGACGGAAGCTCCGGCCCGGCGCGCGTGTCACCTTCGGCGACGAGCTCGCATGTGAGATAGTGTCCGTCGAGGAGGGGGGGAACCGCCTCGTTCGGTTCGAGTACGACGGTATCTTTCTCGAGATACTCGAGCGCCTAGGACGTATGCCGCTCCCGCCGTACATCAAGGAGACCCTTGACGACCCGGAGCGCTATCAGACGGTATATTCAAAACATCTCGGCTCCGCGGCCGCGCCGACGGCGGGGCTTCACTTCACCGAGGAGCTGCTTCAGCGCATACGGGAAAAGGGCGTAGAGGAAAAATTCGTGACGCTGCACGTTGGGCTCGGGACCTTCCGTCCGGTGAGCGAGGACGAGATAGAAGATCACCCGATGCACTCTGAGTTCTGCATCCTTCCGGAGGACACTGCCGAGGCCGTGAGCCGCGCGAAGCGGGAGGGACGGCGGGTGATCTCCGTCGGGACGACGTCCTGCCGCGTGCTCGAGACCTTTGCGCGGGAGGACGGGACGATGGAGCCGGGCTCGCGCTGGACGGATATTTTCATCTATCCCGGATACAGGTTCAAGGCTGTCGACGCGCTCATAACAAACTTTCACCTACCGGAGAGCACACTTATTATGCTCGTCTCGGCGCTTGCGGGAAGGGAACACATCCTCGAGGCGTACAAAGCTGCGGTAGAACATAGAATGAGGTTCTTCTCGTTCGGGGATGCGATGTTCATTCATTGAATTTCAGGAAAGGCGGATATAGTATGCCGATAAAAGCAAACAAGAACGCAAACACGATACGCATACTCACAAACAACACCGAGTACCAGATAAAGGTCGACAAATTCGGCATACTCAAGCACGTCTGGTACGGCCGGCCGGTCTGGGACGACATGGACCATCTCCTCGACTATCCCGGCATCGGCTTTGCGGGAAACATACACGAGTCGGGCGACCGGCGCGAATACTCGCCGGATACGCTCCCGCAGGAGTACGGGTGCAGCGGCGGCGCGGACTACCGTGTGCCGTCGATAAGCGTCGTATTTCCGGACGGCTCGCGCACGGTAGACCTCCGCTACATCGGCTACACGATAGAGAAGGGGAAGTACTCCATACCCGGCCTTCCCGCGGTCTACGCCTCGGAGGACGACGCAGAGACGCTTGAGATATACCTTCAGGACACCGCAAGCGAGCTCGTGGTGCGCCTCCGCTACGGCGTCCTGCCGCAGTACGACGTTATAACGAGGAGCGCCGTTATCTCCAACAAGGGAAGCGCGCCTGTCCGCTTGGAGAACGCCATGAGCTTCTGCCTCGATATTCCGTTCGGCGACTGGGACAGGATGACCTTTGTCGGCCGTCACGCCATGGAGCGCGTGCCCGACCGTCAGCCGGTCGACCCCGGGATACACGAGAGCTCGAGCGCGAGGGGAGCGTCGAGCCACCAGCAGAACCCGTCGGTCATACTCTGCTCGAAGGACTGCACAGAGACGGCGGGCGAGTGCTACGGAGCGGCGCTCGTGTACAGCGGGAGCTTCAAGACGCAGATAGAGCGCGACCAACTCGGCGGAACGCGCCTCGTCATGGGAATAAATCCCGACCTCTTCAGCTGGGAGCTCGGGGCGGGGGAGGACTTCTACACCCCCGAGGCGATAATCACATACAG
Source organism: uncultured Clostridia bacterium (assembly GCA_947630675.1). GTDB lineage: Bacteria > Bacillota > Clostridia > Oscillospirales > JAAYOS01 > CANRIN01. Next base: position 61,009 of record CANRIN010000004.1, read on the forward strand.
CGGCGAGGGATTTGACCGCCTCTCGCAGAATTTCCACAGTGTCATACGCAACAACGTCTGCCGCGGAAAGTACAAGCTCGCGCCGCGCCCCGTACTCATAAACAACTGGGAGGCGACATACTTCAACTTCGATGAGGAGAAGCTTGCCGCGATAGCTAAGCAGGCGTCCGAGCTCGGCGTCGACCTCTTCGTGATGGACGACGGCTGGTTCGGAAAGCGCGACGGGGACACCTCCGGTCTCGGCGACTGGAAGGTAAACGAAAACAAGCTCAAGGGCGGTCTCAAGCCGCTTGTCGACAGGGTAAAGAGCTGCGGGATGAAGTTCGGTATCTGGTTTGAGCCGGAGATGGTGAGCGAGGACAGCGACCTCTTCCGTGCGCATCCAGACTGGGCGATAGCCGTTCCGGGACGTGCGCCGGTGCTGAGCCGCAGCCAGCTCCTGCTCGACCTCACGCGGGCGGACGTCCGCGAATACCTCTACGGCGCGATAAGCGGTATACTTTCGAGCGCCGACATATCCTATGTGAAGTGGGACTTCAATCGAAGCATGTGCGACTGGTATTCCCACGAAATTCCGAAAGAGCGTATGGGCGAGATGCCGCACCGCTACATGCTCGGCCTCTACGAGCTCCTGGAGCGGCTCACGCACGACTTCCCGGACGTGTTGTTCGAGGGATGCAGCGGCGGTGGAGGACGGTTCGACGCCGGCATGCTCTACTACACGCCGCAGATATGGTGCAGCGATGACACCGACGCCTACGAGCGCACGAAAATACAGTACGGCACGAGCTTTATATATCCCGTCTCCGCAGTCGGTTCGCACGTCTCCGCCGTCCCGAACCATCAGACCGGCCGTGTGACGCCGCTCGAGGCGCGGGCCGTCACCGCCATGGCGGGGAGCTTCGGCTATGAGCTCGACCTCGGAAAGCTCTCGGACAAGGAAAAGGCCGCCGTGAAGGAGCAGATAACACGCTTCAGAAAGTACGACGACCTTATCCATAACGGCAGCTATCACCGCATCTCCGACCCGACGGCGGACAGGTTCGCCGCGTGGGAATATGTGTCGTTTGACAGGACCGAGGCGCTTGTCCACGGCATGGTCTTCCGCACCGAGCCGAGCGCGATGCGCTATCGGATACGTCTCCGCGGCCTCGACCCGGAAAAGCTCTACCGCTTCGACACCGACGGAAAGATATACTCCGGAACTGCGCTGATGAACGGCGGTATACTTCTTCCGCGCACATGGGGCGACTACGCGCCGTTCGAGCTGCACTTCACAGAGTTCTAAACGTCGGCGCGAAATGTGCTCGGGCAATGAATTGCCCTGCGCACCCTTTCGCGCCGAGACTTTCACTTGAAATTGCGCAGGCGCAATTTCAAGTGAAGCTGTCGGATAGGGCGAAGCCCTACCGACAGCAACGCTTCGCTACGCGCCGAGTTTTTTGCCTCTGGCAAAAAATCGACGCAATTCCCACGCGGTCGGTGACCGCGTGGGAGCCCTTCCGATTGAAATGCTCGGGGCGAATGAATCGCCCCTGCGCAAAGTTGCTTGCCTGTGGCAAGCAACTTTAACCGCGCGAACAGGCGCGGACGCCGCCTTTGGCGGCGTAGAAAGTCGGACGCGGTATGGGGTGGCAGGCGCATTGTACACGCCGCCTAAATCTACCGATTGGAATCTATTTCGCGCCTAACGTCGCCCTCCGGCTCATAAAATGTAGGGCATTCGGCGCTTCGCGCCGAATGCTGATGCGTCCGGTAGCAAAGTTCTTGGGCATAAATAAGTCGCAGGGTGCATTCTCCGCGAGGCGTTTGTTGAACAAGATCAAAATGTCGGGCGCAGTTCTGCGCCCGACATTTCCATGCAAATCTCGCAATATTCAATGAAATTAATTTCGGTATAGTTTACCTCGTAAACTCGGCACGCACCTACGCTTTCCGCCAGAGGAGAGTATTGTCCGAGATTTCCGCCGTGACGCGCCCAAGGCCCTTCATCCAGGCGAGGTAGGAGCGCACGGTGCTCCCGATGAGCGCGTGCTGCTCGAAGGTCATCGCAAGCGAAAACTCTTCAAATACCCGCTTGAGGAGCGCTTCAAAGGTAGTAGGCTCCGCAAGGAGCTTCGCTATCCGCTCCGCCGTATCGTATGTCGCCGCGATGTTGAGGTCGGCGAGCTCGGTGATGTCCTCCGCCGCGTCCGCATGGGATGGGACGAACAGCTTTGCATTGAGCGTCTTCACCTTTTCAAGCGTCGCGAGGTATGCCCCAACGTCATAGACAAACGCTATGCCGTACTTCTCAAGCGTCTCGCGGCTCGCAAGGCAGTCCGCGAGGTAGACGACGTCGTCCGGGGTGCGGAAGCCGACCATGTCGAGAAAGTGACCGGGCAGGGGAATGACTTCAACCCCGTCCGGCAGGACCTCCTGCGTCAACGGCTCGGCGTCGCTCGGCTCTGCGAGCAGGAACTTGCGGCGGAGCTCGTCCGGCGGGCAGCCTCCGTAAAGGAAGGACGGCTCAAGAACCGGGTGCCGTACAAAGCCGAGCTCCGCGCCCGGGGCGTATATCTTGCATCCCGTCCTGTCCTGAAGGAATTTGTTGCCGCCTATGTGGTCGGCGTGGGAGTGTGTGTTGTATATCGCGCGGAGATGCCAGCCGTTCTCATCGAGCAGGCGGCGGACCTTGCGGCCGGCGTCCTTGTCGCCGCCGCTGTCTATAAGGCAGACATCGCCGCCGTCAAGCCGCACGAGCCCTATCTTGGCGGGACATTGAAGATAATAGCTGCTGCCTGAGGCAAGTGTCAGTTCGTACATGGCGGCTCCTTTCGCTGGAACGGCTCAGTCCCCGAATCTCTTGATATAGTCATCACAGAATGCGTCGATCTTCGCGTCATACGCTTCGTCGACCAACCTGTCGCCGCACAGCAGTGCTTCCACGGACATCCTCGCGCCAATGCTGAACGGCACCGTGCAGATAAACGACGGCACGAACCGCTTTATCTTCGTCGTGTCGAAGACCATGCTCTCCGCTTTGTCGCCGAGGAGACCACCCCTGTACTCGGGGAGCTTCCGCGCGATGTAGTCGCTCGGGACGTGGAGAATATTCGGCTCCACGCCGAGTATTTCGCACTCGATCTCTATTATGCGGTCCCAGCTCAGCGCCTCGTCGGAGGTGATGTGAAACGCATGTCCCACCGCCTGCATGTTTCCCACAAGCCCGCAGAACGCCTTCGCGAAGTCGGTATTGTGCGTCACGGTCCAGAGCGACCGCCCGTCCCCGTGGACGACCGTGGGCTTGCCCGCAAGCATCCGCGCGGCGTAGGTCCACTGTGTCTTCGCCCCGGAGAGAGGAACGAGCAGCTTGTCCCGCCCATAGGTGTGCGACGGGCGGACAACGGTGGCGGGGAAGCCGTCCTCGCGGAAGTGTCGGAAAAGCGCCTCCTCCGCGTCCGCCTTGTTCTGCGCGTAATCCCAGTACCTGTTGCCGAGGGGATTGCTCTCGGTGATGGGGTAGGAGGTTATCGGCTTTGAGTAGGCGGAGGCGCTGGAAATGAAGATGTACTGCTTGGTCCTGCCGTCGAAGAGACGGAAGTCCCGCTCGATATCGTCCGGCGTGTAGGCTATCCAATCGGCGACGGCGTCGAAAACAAGGCCGTGCAGAAGCTCCTGCACGGCCTTTTCGTCCCTGATGTCGCCAATGAGATACTTTGCGCCGAGCGCCTCATACCTGCGGTTCGAGCCGCGGTTGAGGAGAAACACCTCGTGCCCGGAGCGGAGCAGGCTTTCGGTGACGGCGGAGCTTATCAGCCCCGTCCCTCCTATGAAAAGTATCTTCATGGCAGCCGCTTACTTGAGTCCCGCAAGTTCGAGAGCCTTTATGATGAGGTCGACCGACGCGTCATCGTCTATAAGGCCGGTGTTGATCGTGAGGTCGTAGTTATCGAGCTCGTCCCAGGTGCGGTTGGTGTAGTAGTTATAGTAGTTGCGGCGGCTCTTGTCCATACGGCGCAGATAGTTCTCACGCTCACGGTCGGTCTTGAGCTCGGGCGAGTCCTCAACGAGGAAGGCCATGCGCTTCTCAAGCGGAGCGGTGATGAACACGCGGAGCAGATCCTTGCGCTCGCGGAGGATGAAGTCGGCGCAGCGCCCGACTATCACGCAGGGGTTCGCCGAAACCTTGCGGATGACCTCCGCCTGTATGTTGAAGAGCGTGTCGTTGGTAAGTACGTCCGAACCGCCGAAGAACAGCGAACGCGAGTTGTAGTTGCCGGTGACTATCGAGTAGAGCAGGCTGTTGGACGGCCTTTCGTCGGCATTCTCGAAGAGCGCCTCGGTAAAACCGCTGTCGCGTGCGGCGATGGAAAGGAGCTCCTTGTCATAGAAGGGAATTCCGAGCTTCTTTGCAACATTCTGCCCTATGACGCGTCCGCCGCTTCCGTAGTACCTGTTTATCGCGATGATTGCCATGATCTGACCCCCTTCAAAGAACTGATTTTTCTATACATATTATACACCGTTGTCTGTCAATAATCAAGAGCATCCTGTGTACTTTGTCCACCTAATTTGATACCACAAGCTGTAAATTAAAATACTTCACAAGTTTGAAAGGCTGTAAAGCTACCTGCCTGTACGTTCGATAAAGCTTCCCACAAGCCTTGCGGTCTCGGTCAGTCCCGTAAGATCCTCCCCGTCAAACATCCCGGTAGAGGGGCTGTCTATGTCGATAACGCCAAACAGCTCTCCCGCCGCGTAAATCGGTACGACTATCTCGGAGGAGGATGCCGCGTCACAGGCGATGTGGTTTGTACACTTATGTACATCCTCAACTATCTGCGCGCGGTTTTCCGCGACCGCCGTCCCGCAGACCCCGGAGCCCGGCTCTATCCTCACGACTGCGGGCTTTCCCTGAAACGGCCCGAGTATCAACACACCGCCCTTCATAAGGTAGAAGCCCGCCCAGTTGGTGTCGCGGAGCTCCATTTTCAGCAGTGCGGAGATATTTGCGAGAACGGCGCAGACGTCGTCCGTTTCGGCAATTATCTTTTCGACATTCTCGTTGATGTAGCCGTATGTTTCGCACTTGGTTTCAAATTCCCTGTATTCTATATCCATGTTTTTACCTCAGTCAAAGTGTATGTGGCAGTAGCCGCCGGGATTCTTCTCGAGATATTTCTGGTGGTACTCCTCGGCAGGGTAGAAGTTCTCGAGAGGCTTCAGCTCCACGGCAAGTGGTTTGTCATACCCGCCCGCGAGCTCGGACAGCATCCTCGCTGCGGTTTTCTCATCCGACGGGTCTGTGTAATATATCCCCGTGCGGTACTGTATGCCGAAATCCTCGCCCTGGTGGTTGACGGCGGTGGGGTCTATGACGGCAAAGTACCGCTGAAGCAGCGTCTCGAGCGGGAGCACATCCGGGTCGTACTTCACGTATACTGTCTCGGCGTGGCCGGTGTGCTCATGCTTGACCTGTTCATAGGTGGGATTCGGCGTGGGACCGTTCGCATATCCCACGGTAGTTTCCACCACGCCGGGAATGAGGTCGAAGTACTTCTGGCATCCCCAGAAACAGCCACCGGCAAGATATATTTCCTTTGTCATGTTATCGCTTCCTTATCCGATATACTTACAGCTTGTCCGCGGCAAGAGCCTTTATTTCGCGCAGGAAGCTGTCCACGTCTTTGA
>CANRIN010000005.1 GCA_947630675.1 uncultured Clostridia bacterium
ACCGAGATAGTGGCGGCCGAGGACACCACCGGCGTCACCGCGAACGGCATCGACGTCTCCGGCGACGCGGACAACGATGTTATCATCCCCGAGCCCACTCCCACGACCCCGAGCACCGGCGGCACCCCGAGCTATACTCCGAGCACGCCTGAGCCCGAGACTTATACCGTGACCTTCTACGCCACTTGGGGCAGCCTTACTGTGGAAAATAATCAGGTCTTCGATGAGACCTGCTACGGCGGCGAAAGCGACCACGGCGTGTTCCACACCGTAAAGGCAAGCGTGAAATCGGGCGAGACTCTGGGCAACCAGATTCCCAAGGCAACACCGCGTGAAGGATGGAAGTTCTTGGGTTGGCACGATGCCTTTGGCAATGTTGCTAAGGATAATATCAAATATAAGGCCACTGGTGACGGTGAAGGTAACACTACTGGTGAATTGGCCGATACCACCCTGTCTGAGCTTAAAATTACCGACAATGTGAATCTTTACGCCGTGTGGCTGGATCCCAATAACTCTACATGCTACGGCGGAGAGAACGATGTGTATGGCAGCGGCACTAGCACAGCTCCAGACACGATTACTGTGACCTGCTACTCCACGCAGGGCACGTTCGGTCATGCAGACGGCTTCAAAGACGAAAACAATCCCGATACCTGCCCCGGTGGTAGTAACGGTCAGGGCCAGGTCGTTAGAATTACCGTAACTTTGAAGACTGGCACAGCTCTCAAAGATGCTAAGCTCTTGACACCCTCTTGGGACAGCTGGACCTTCAAGGGTTGGAGCACAAAGCTGAACAGCCCTGACACCCTGAAGGACACTGATACGCTCGATCATGATATGCCTCTCTACGCTGTATGGGAGAGCGGTGGCCAAACCTGCTACGGCAGCGAGAGCACCATCGAGGGCATCCAGGGAACCGGTACTGTCCCCGACAGTCGCTAATCGCACACTCTCAATCGCGCAAGTAAACAACTAACCACCCCAGGGCGGCTGTACCGGCGACGGTCCGGCCGCCCTTTTAAAAGAACCCATTTGAAAGGAGTTTACGGTGAAAAAGATAGTTTCGTTTTTGCTGTCGGTCGTGCTGCTCCTGTCGCTCGTGCCGGTCCTGCCGGCGACACAGGCGGAGGCAGCGAGCGAGGCAAGTCAGGCACTGACGACCCTCAGCAAGGAAAATTCCACCATCGCCCCGGGCATTACGCAGGAAATAGGTACGGTGCGAAAGAAGTTCAACAACGAGCGACTGGTGTATTACCAGATGACGATCGATCTGAGCAACGAATACGCGCATATTTACGCAAACTACAAGGACAACGAGTGGGAGCCCCACATGAAGGGCCAGTACGGCTTCCAGGACGTGACGGACCAGATGGCCGCCGCCCAGCGGAACCACAGCGTTCCCGGTACTGACCGCTATATCCCCAACTACACCGTGGTCGGCGGCGTCAACGGCACCGGCTTCGATATGTCCACCGGCCAGACCCGCGGTATCCTGATAATGGAGCACCACATCGTCCAAGAGGACAGGGTGAACGCGGGCAGCGCATCCGAGCCCTTCTTCGGCATCGACGAGCAGGGCAAGGCGCATATCTACTGGAACGAGAACGGAGACGATTGGAAAAACAATAAGGACCACCTCCAGGAGGCCATCAACTCCTTCGTCACCCCGCTGATCAAGGGCGGAAAAATCGTTTGCAGTACAAGTCAGAGCGACGAAAACGCCCGCACCGCGCTGGGCATCAAGGAGAACGGCGAGGTCGTCCTGCTGGTGACGGACGGCAAGCAGAAGCCCACCTCCGCGGGCTGCGCCATGTACGAGCTGGCGCTGCTCCTCAAGGAGGCCGGGTGCGTGGACGCCTTCAACATGGACGGCGGCGGCTCCACCACGTATGTGGCCCGTCCCGAGGGCGAGAGCGATTACAGGATCCTGAGCAAGCCCTGCGACGGCGCGCCCCGCGCGGTGTCCGCTTCGCTGGTGGTCGTGTCCACCGCACCGGCGTCCGACGAGTTTGACCACGCCTCCGTGGCCGCCGACGCCAGTTACATCACCCCCGGCGGCACGGTGGAGATCACCGCCACCGGCCTCAACTACGCCGGCGCGCCGGTGGACCTGCCCGAGGATGTGACGTGGGAGCTGGACAAACCCGATCTCGGCGAGATCACCGGGAGCGGCGAAGAGGTCGTGTTCACGGCCAGCGAGACGATCCCCGACGGGGACAATGCCGTCACCGTTACGCTGAAGTATGACGGCAAAGATGCCGGCTCTGCCACGGTGCACGTGGTAAAGCCGAACGTGTTCAGCTTTGTCTCTGAATCTTATGCGCTCCCCTATGAAACATCCATCGACCTGGACTTCCATGTCGCCTATGCCGAAGAGAGCGCGGAGCACGCGGTCAAGACCCATGCGGGAGATATCCGGGTCGAAGTATCGGAGGGCGGTGACATCGCCACGGTGGAAGGTGTTCATCTGACCGCCAAAAAGCAGGCGGAGGGCGACGCAGCCACCATCACCGGGAAGCTCAAAGCGACGCTTACCTGTTCCGATTCCGTGCAGCCCGTCGAGGCCAGCTTGACGGTGGGCCGGGGCACGGAGTCGGTTCAGGATTTTGAAGATCCCAGCGAATTTGGGGTTCGGGATACGGTAGACGCAAACAAGCGCCCCAAATCCTATCTGATCACCACGGATAGAGACGTGGATGATAATATTCAGCTCACGGCTGAACTGGTCACTGCCGAGGAAGGGCATGTCCACAGCGGAAAGTACTCCGTACGAGTCACCTTGGACGCCCGCAATCTGTTGATCAATCCGTGTGGCGCCGGTGGCATGTATCCAAATTTTGGTATAAAATTACAGGCGCCCGTTAATGACGCTAAAGATATTGGCGTGTGGGTATGGATCCCGGACGAGGAGGTAAATTGCTCCTTAGGAGCAGCTTGGGTCAAATACCCTTATCCTCAAGGATCCGGGGTCGAGTATGACGAGGGGCACTGGTTCTATGTGAATAATGCAGAATCCCCCAGCGGATGGATTACTATATATCCTTACCTTTGGACCAATAACGATAACGAGGACATTTATAAGAGATTGGCCAATAAGCTGGTCTTCTATGTGGACGACGTCCAGGCGGACTACTCCGACGTCCACCCCGACCGGGAGATGCCGGAAATAGGCGCTATCCAACAGCCCCTTCCCGGCGACGGCAATAAGACGCTCGAACGGGGCAAAGTCTTTGAATACGAAGGTACCAATACCGTGGAATTCGTCACCACCGTCTCCGATCCGGTGAACCTGAACACCACCGGCATTGACGCGGACAATATCAAAGCGTACATCGACGGCGTGGAGATCGGGACGACCTACAGCGCCGGCAGGGTCAACACCGCGCCCACCGAGCTGGCCGACGGCGTTCACACCCTGAAGCTGTATGTGCCCGACGGGGCGGGGAACACTACCAGCGCCACCCGGCAGTTCAGGGTGAGCAGCAAGAGCGAGCTGCCCACGGTCAATGTCGCCTACCGTACCCCGGGCGTGGATGAGCATGACCGGGTGCTGATCAACAGCGTCTCCTATGTGGACGTAACGGCCCCGGACATTGCCAACGTCAAAAAGGTGGAGCTGGACGTAGACCTCATCAACAACGCCCTGTGGCAGTTGGACTACGCGGAGGTGGACCCCAAGTTCTCCATGGAGTACACCCTGGACGAGTATGAAAACATAGCCACCGTGACGCTCACCCGGACCGACGACTGGGCGGAGGGCGACAGCGCCACCATCGCCAGCTTGCCGCTCAAAACATGGGGCTACGACTGGCCGATGACATATGATAAATGGAGCGGGTCTGCGTGGACAAAACCGACCGTATCGCCGACAGAGGCGTGGACAGAAAAAGGGAATGTCCCGCCCATCCAGATGTGCATCGATGTGGACCGAGGCGTGCTGACCTACGCGGACGGGAAAACCGAGGCCACTACTGTCTTTGGGGCGGAGAATATCCGCAAGGATACGGAGCTCTACGGGCCATTCGCCACTGTAAAACTTGAAAATCCGGGCAAGACAACCTGGCACCTCCACGACGAGCATCTGACAAACATGGAAGACAAAGCCGCCACCTGCACCACCGACGGCTGGACCGGGCGCACCTACTGCGAGACCTGCAAGTCCGTGGTGAACTGGGGCACGATCCAGAAGGCCACCGGCCACAGCTACGTAGAAGAGAACGGCGTGCGCAAGTGCGAGACATGCGGCGCCCTCTTCACCGGCGAGTTTGGCGGCAAGCTCTACAAGAACGGCGAGACCGTCAAGGGCTGGCAGGAGGACGGCACCTACTATGACGACGGCGAGATGCTGCAAGGCGGCATCTATAAGACCGCGGACACCGTGGGCGAGGAGACTGTCGAGCGCTGGCACAGCTTTGACGCGGACGGCAAGTGCGCCGACAAGGACACCGGCTACACCGGCTATTACGCAGCCGACGAAAACGGTGTTTTCCAGACCGTGCAGAAGCTGCCTGCCACGAAGGAAGAATTCGCGAAGAAGACGTATTATTACGCAGAGCTTGGCCTGCCCAGGTCCGACTGGCAGACCGGCCCCACCGACGACCTGACCCAGCCGTCCTACCACACCGGAGAAGACGGGAAGGTCCACTGGGTCGAGGTGGAGGACACCCGCGAGTGTGTCAAGAGCGGCCACCTTATCTACTCCTGCACCGAGTGCAGGGACCCCGAGGACGAGACGAAGCCGCTGAAGACGCAAAGCGAGCTGCTGTGGTGGAACGGACACATTTGGGACGAGAACTACGAGTGCACGAAGTGCCACTATCATGGGCGCGACATCGGCAAGGCGATCCTGAACATTGCCGGCGAGCTCTTCGACTACACCGGGAACGAGATCCGCGCGGCGCATATCGTCAGCGACAACGGGCAGTGGCTCAGCGTGCGCAGCGACAAGAACGGCCTGGACGGATATTCTTCCTATGCGAACAACCAGGAGATCGGCACCGCTACGCTGACCATCAAGGGCGTGGGCAACTACTACGGCGTGCTTACAGGAACGTTCAAGATCGTCCCCCAGAGCGTGACAACGATCACCGCCACGGAGACCGCCGAGGGCGAGGACTCAAGCAGCCTGACCTTCACCTGGGCGCCGGCCAAGGGCGCGGGCTACTATGAGCTCTACCGCCTGAACGAGCAGACGAACCTGTGGGTCTCGGTGGCGAGAGTGGACGATCCGACTACCACCTGCACGGTGACCGGACTGAAGATGGGCGAGAGCTATCAGTTCAAACTCGCGAGCCGCACCGTGGGCGCAGACGGAAAGACATACTACTGCTCGACCTGGTCCAATATCATATCCGGCACCATTGAGCATATATGGGAAGTGGACCAGGAGCAGAGTACGGATGCCACCTGCACGGAGCCCGGGCTCACGGTCCGTCACTGCACGGTTCCCGGATGCGGAGCCACCGAAAAGATTGAGACCGACCCGCTCGGCCACAAGGTCGAGAATTGGGAGACTACGGTCGAGCCGACGTATTCATCCGCCGGCAGCAGGACCGGCGAATGCACCGTCTGCGGTGAGACTGTGACTGAGGAGATCCCCAGGCTCCAGTACACCGGTACCGGCAACTCTACCGCACCGGGGACCACGCAGGAGACCGTCACCAACCCTGACGGGTCTACGACAACCACCACGACGAAGCCTGACGGGTCTACGACGGAGACGACGGAGATGGTCGACGGCACCGTCACCGAGAAGAACACGGATGCGGACGGCGTCGTCACCGAGACCACGACGAAGCCGGACAACACCGTGACCGAGAAGGTCACCCAGACCGACGGCAGTGCGACCGAGCGTACCACCACGCCGGATGGCGTCACCGGACAGGTGAACACCGATGCCGAGGGTGAAGTCACCTCCGCCGAGGTCGTGATACCGAAGGAAGCGGAGAAGCAGGATGTTGTGACCGCGCCGGTCGAGGTCCCTGCCTCCAAGACCACCGAAGACGCGCCGGAGATAAGCGTCCGCAGCGAGTCTGCGGAGAGCCGGAAGGTCGAGATCCCCGTCACCGAGTTCGGACCGGGAACGGTTGCGGTCGTCGTCAACCCGGACGGCACCGAGGAGATCGTCCGCGACTGTGTTATCGGTGAGAACGGCGTTGTGCTGAACGTCGAAGGCGACGTCACTCTCAAGATAGTGGACAACACCGAGACGTTCGAGGACGTCGAGCCGGTCGACCACTGGGCATCCGATGCGGTCGAGTTTGTCGCGGCGCGCGAGCTGTTCAAGGGCACCGGAGCAAACAAGTTCACGCCGAACGGAGCGATGACCCGCGGAATGATGGTGACGGTTCTGTATCGCCTCGCTTATGAGCCCGAGACCGTCGCGGAGCAGTTCGCGGACGTCCCGTCCGGACAGTACTACACGGACGCCGTCGCGTGGGCGCAGAATGCGGGCGTCGTTACAGGTTACACGGATAGCGAGTTCGGGCCGAACGACAACGTCAAGCGCGAGCAGCTCGTGACGATACTCTACCGTTACGCAAAGAAGATGGGCTACGCCACCACGGCGAGCGGAACGCTCGCAGGTTATGCGGACGCGTCGTCGGTGAGCGGCTGGGCGAAGGACGCGATGAGCTGGGCGGTAGAGCTCGGACTCGTGAACGGCGTCGACAAGACGCACCTCGCGCCCGCGAACAATGCCACCCGCGCCGAAGTCGCGACCATCCTCATGCGCTTCTGCGAGAAGGTCGTGAATTAAAGCGGAACAACGCACAAACCGAATAGCAGCGCAAACAAAAAGCCGCCTGTCTATGACAGGCGGCTTTTTTCTGCGCCGCTGACTTCGCGCAGCCGATTATATCAATGTCCGGCTTTGCCCGCGAAGCGGGTAAAGCTCACGAGGGCTGAATATGTGCCGATACGGAATTGGTCGGCGCCCTCGTGTTCGCCCCGAGCATTTTGATCAATAGGGCTCCCAAACGGTTAGCAGACTGTTTGGGAAACTCCGCATAGTATTCATTTTTCGCGCGGGCACGGTCATTGATGAAAAACTGCGCCATATTGAGGTTATACATCTTGATTTTCTGCAATAGATATGGTAGAATAACTCTGTTTAGTTGTATTTCACGGCGGAGCTCCGGCTTGCCTGCGATAAAATAATTATTTAGAGGCGATGAATAAACGCGGCAGGCTGTGGCGAAGGCGCCGCGCCGAGCGTCGAAGTTCGCTCAGTTATTACATGATTCGGGAGAAAAATCTTATGAGACATGCAAAATGGCTGCATAAAATTTACGGAGTGTTTGGGCGCGCCGGCGTCGGGCGGCGTGTGCTTGCCGGCCTGCTCGCCGTTGTGACGACGCTGGGGCTCGTCGACTTTGCGCTGCCGTCGGCGGACGCTGCCCCCGAGTCGAGCTACGAGGCGGAAAAGGCGAAACGCCTGGGAGAGTATAAACAGAAGTTCGACCTTAGCAAATTGCTGTGGAGCGGTAATAAGATGGCCGGCGCTACTGCGAGTTATGCCGACTCCGCCCGGAACTATCTCTACTGGGCGCCCGGCCAGTTTGGCGGCGTCAATTACAAGAACTACATCCATGTCTTTGCCTTCGAGGGCGACACCATCTGCTTTGGCTCCAACGTTGCCAATTCCGAAATCAACGCGGCAGGAGACGGCAACGTGAACGCTACGCAAAAGGAAGAGATCGAAAAGCGGCTGGGCACGGGCGCCACGGTGGACATCGTGATGACCGACCTGCGGGGAAACCGCATCCTCTATGATGTGGTGGAGGGCGGCAAGGGCCACATCCCCAATGTGCAGACCGAGGTGCTGGCCAAGACCATGGAAAATAAGGCTGGTAACGACAGCATGAACACAGAACTTGGAGTGAACCTGTCAAAGGGGGATGGCACTCCTCAATATACTTACACCCCTTTGACCTATGAGGTCACGGAGACCGGTGTGTACACCTTTGAGTTCCACTCCTACTACTATACTAGCGATGTTGGACATCACCGGGGCCACCTTGGAAATAAAAACAACAACACCGAAGCAGCATGGAAGACAACCTCATATGTTACGGGCGACAACAGTGCCCTTGTCACGGCCTGGGACATCAGTGTCTTCAACGAGCAGGGGCACAAGGAGACCGGCCGGGTCTACGCCGACTACCTGTCCCTTCAGCAGAACGGCAGCAATACTGTCGAGACCTACTATGTGGTTACCACCGACAGCTACATCTACCGCTGGGACTGGAACGGCGCAACACCCTACACCTATAACTTCTTTGCCGACAACAAGGGCCTGACCGACAATGCCACCGGCAGCACCCTCTATAAGTCTGTCAAAGAACTACAAAACACTGGCTTTGACTACACCCGGTTCGGCGCCAGCTATAAGTATCCCGGCAGCGCCAACACCGACGAGTCCAAGAGCTACTATATCTTCTTCGAGATGCCAGACCCCGATTTGGAGGGTCACCTGTACAAAAAGGCCATCCAACCCGACCCGGCGGAGAACATCCGGTTTATGGATCATGTAGAGTACGAAGGAGAGACAGTCACCGGCTCCTATGTTGGCATGGGCGGCTATTTCGCCTTTGACACCAAGGAGGCTACCACCGCCACCCTGGTGCTGGATTTCACAAAGCTGAAAAATAAAGAGGGTGAGCCTGTTTATGAAAGTGAAAAATATGCCCCGGTGACCATCTCCGGGCCGGTGAAGCCCTACTCCACCAACTACTTCTACTGGGACGGGAAGGACGGCAAGGGTACGGTCATCCCCGTGGGCACGTACAACATTCAGGACGTTCTTACCCTGACTACCAAGGCCGGGGAGATACACTTCCCCGTGCATGATATGGAGTTCGCTAGGGACGGTTTTACTTTCACTCGGGTGAGCCCCATCTATGACCGGAACGGCAACCAAATTAGTGATTTGGAGGGCAAAGAGAATATCCTGGACGCCACAAAGAGCGTCATCTACTACGACGACACCGCCCTCTACTACGGCGAGCGTGTGGGCAGAACCGGTTTGACGGAGATGGACGTTCGCAACGCAGATGAAAGCACTACATCCTTACGAGAGCAGAACAATGGAAGAGTTATCAATGACGGAACAGGCAAGACATATTACAAGTTCCACAATATGGAGTCCAGTGACGGCGAATATCTTGTACGCAGAAATCTACAAGATTATGTCCATGGCATAGATAAGTGGGATAATACCGGGACCTTCATTCGCATCGGCGACCACAGCCATACCACCAATACCATCGAATATTATGACGCAGAGGGTAATTTCCTTGCTGAAGGCGATTTTAAGGAGCAGCAGTCAAAGATCGACTATCTTGACAGCAGCAAGTACCCCGTGGCAAAGACAACTACTAACGCTTACGGCAATACCACCGACTACGGTATCTCCGACTTCTGGACCTTCATTCCCGCAATGCCGGCTAAGGTAGCGGACACCGCTGAGACAATCCAAATCATTGACGGCACAGCCTTCAATCTGACGGGTCAGGTGTTCTATGACAAGAATTCCAACGGCACTTACGACTCCATGAAGGACAGCGACACCCTGCTCTCCGGCGTGACCCTGAACCTGTACAAAAAGACGTCGGACAAGAGCCCTGCGGAGGGTAAAACTTATGTCACCCTGGGAGCGGGAAGCACAAAGGTCAATAACAAAGATACGGTTGCAACAGAATGGAAGGTCGTAAACCCGTATACCGGTTCTACTCCGGAGGAAAATAATGCCTATGAGCTCTACAGGACAGACGTGACTCCGGTATCCGGGCGCTACTTCTTCACAAATATCCCGTATAAGGAGGGCGATACTTTCATCTATGAGGTCGTCCGGCCAAACAGCAGCTACTATCTCACATCGGGACAAAAGACTCCAACGCCGCATACTACAGGTGGAACGCAGAACGGCTCTTACGCCCTCTACGCCTATGACACTGCTGCCCACGGCACCGAGGTCCAGGTCATTACGGTGGGCGGTGACGGTGGCGTTGACCCCAACATCAAACCGACGGACGACCCCAACCACACCATCACCGCCGTGGATGTGGGCTACCACTACGAGCTCAACACCAAGCTGACGCTGAAAAAGACGTGGGCGGTCGATACGGCGATGGCCGCCCCCGAGCCCGCGGTGTTCGAGGTCTGCTATGTGGACAGCAGAAACGAGTCCCACGTCTACCGGGAGGAGCCGCTGTCGGAGATACAGAATCTGGAGTACTCCTACGAGCTGCTGCCATCAGAGATGGACGGCGCGGAGGTCAAGGACTGGTACGTGGCAGCGGAGTACTATATCGACAAGTTGTCTGACGGCAAGACCTATCTTTTCAAGCACTCCTTTAGCTATGACACGACGTCCGGCACCTACACCAGCTTTGTGGGCGACAGCAAGTATATTGCACTGACAAACACCAACAGTGACAGCGTAATCGACCAGAGGGACCTTGAAGACACGAACAAAGATGAGGTCAGCAACTGGGAAGATCTGGCGGGGATCTCCAACTGGAAAGACGCCGGCCCCGAGGGTGTCACCGCGCCCTTCCATGCTGTGCTCGACCGGAACCCCGGCACCGCCGAGATCACCATCAGCATCACCAACTCCGACGACCCCGGCGTCATCGAGATCCTGAAGTACACCGGCTCTATTGAGGACGGGAACTACCTCCAGGGCGCGACCTTCCGTCTGTATACCGGCGACGAGATCAGCATTGACAGCGTCAAGGGCATGATCGACAGAGGGGATCTGGCCGACTTGGAAAAGCTCCAAGTGGGCAGCAACTCCACCCGCGCCAACGGCAAGGTGGCCTTCGCGGGTCTGGACTCTACGAAGCACTACGTCCTGCGCGAGACCTTCGCCCCCACGGGCTACCGGATCATGGACGAACTGTATCTGATCCACCCGAAGGACTGTGAGGATTATCGGAAGGAGCAGAGTACCACGCCTGACGATGAATGGGAGCAGTACAACCGGCAGAACTTCCGCTTCGGGGAGGACGGCACCGCCGACTACGTCCAGGCCGCCATCGCCAACATCCCCGCCAACGGCGACATGGCCATCCGCAAGCAGATCGACGGCCGCGCGTGGAACGACAACGACAGCTTCTCCTTTGATATTGCGTTCCGGGATGCCACGGGCAAGGAGATTACTGCTCCGACAGACCTTGCTCTTACTGATGGCAAGATTGACGTGGGCGGCGCGATCGTGATTGACGAGACAGAATATAACATTGTAACAAATAATGGCGAGAGCGGTGCAATAACTGCTTTTTAAGATACTCTGAAAACTTTTATCAATGCGTTCAATAACACTGATAAGTCCGACGACGTCACCGTCAACAGCAAGAGCGACCCCGCCAAGAACGTCATCACCCTTGTGGACGGGCAGAAGATCGAGGAGCTGCTGCCCGACACCAACCAGTCGGTGCCCCTGATCGTCAACAGCGAGGTGACCTATGACGCGGACGGCAACCCGACTAATGTGGACTTGCTGGAGGACGCTCAGCTCAACACCACCAAAACCAACCCAGGTGCGGATACCAACGTCTATGCGGCTGATCCCCACAAGTTCCCCGCCGCGGGCACCTATACCTTCACCGTCAGCGAGAACGATCTGGACGGCGGCACGCTGAACAAATCCCTCCGTGTCTTCACTGTGGTGGTGAAGGTGACCCGCGAACTGGATCCCGGGCTGTCAGTAGGCACGCAGCCCACCACAGGAAATTCCTACTTGGTGGCGTCGGTGGACAATATCTACTATCAGGACCCCACCGATGAATTCGTGGAGGGGGAGGATGCCTACCCCACCAATTACGGCGCCCGCCGGATCTACGCCGGCGTTGCGCCGACATTCACCAACACCTACTATGTCCAGCCCGCCATCCAGACCACCAGCTACGCCATAACCAAGAACTTCACCGGTCGGCTGGATACGAACGGGCAGCCCATCAACAGCGCCGACAACAACGAATACACTACCGGCTGGCGGGCAGACGACCACTTCTACGTCAGCATCACGGGCGCGGACCCGGAAACTCAGGCAGCCCTTGAGGCGGGCAATATCTATATTGGCGGCCTTCACGGGAAGAGAAATTCTGATGGGACCTTTGCGGAACAAAAATGGGTTGCGTTCAACCAGACCAACGTGACCAACGCCAATGATACGACCGACGAGGCAATAACAGGGCAGGTCGATCCCGGCCACACCTTCACCTTTGAGGAGATAGACTTCCAGAAGCTGGAGTTCCCGGTGAAGTGGGTGTTCTCGGATGCGACCAAGCTGCCAGAGGGTAAATCCAAAGGCGACCCCGTGCCGGAAGCAGAGGGCGGAAAGAACGTCGTAGTTTACAAGGACGGAACAACAACTCCCAGCCTTCCCGAAGGCAACTACTTCGTTGTGAACCCTGAAAGCAATCAGGCAACCGATTACTACCCCGTAGAATCCCGCACCGAGGATATCGTCTACAATCTCGAGATTCGGGAATACCAGCCGAACGAGACCAAGGGCATCACCTACGACCCCCAGGTCTACACCCTGGTCATCACCCTGAAAAACGCCCCCGGCGGCGAAGCAGGCAACACCGTGGACGGCATCGTGGACGAGTTGGACTTCAAGCTGTACGCCTGTGACAGCAATCACATTGCGGAAAACGAGCCCCAGGCCACCTGCGAGACCGACCAGAAGGTGGTAACCACATTCAAGGATTGGGCAGAAGCTAAGTTCGATGAAAGTGAGATAGACGGCGGCTGGACGAAGAAGTGGTACTACGTCAACAACAGCGGCGACGACCCCGTTATCCGTGAAGCGGAGGTTGCGGCGTGGTCGGACGGTACGGAAAGCGAAAAGGTGCCGACCAAATTCAAGGTAATGGTGCCCCTTGCGGCAGGACGTGAGCAGGAAATCTTTATTGTCGCTAGCTCCGAAGAGGCTAATTCCGAAACCTATACCTACACTTTTGAATCTTTGCAAGAAGCCGCAAGTACCACTCTCACCTTCATCGCCAAGCGCGAGGGCCACACCAACTCGATAGAGAACGGCCACACCATGACCTTCTCCAACACCTACGAGGCCACCGGCATCTGGACGCCCACCATCACCAAGACCCTGACCGGCCGCGACTGGCAGGAGGGAGAGACGTTCGATTTCAGCCTGGAATGCACCGAATTCCCGGGAACTTATAATCCATTGGCCGCATCACAGACGATCAATATAGGAAAGCCGGAATCCGGCAATCAAAATAGCGGGAATTTTGATGCGGTCACTTTCAATGCCCCGGGTGTATACAAGTTCACCATCAAGGAGACTCACCCCGGTGCGGGCTTGGGAGGCGGAGACCATACCCCGGATATTACTCTCAAGATAACGGCGCAAGATCAAAATGACGGTAAACTTTTCCTTACCGTCGAGGCCGAGGGAGCGACTACGCCGCCGGTGGGCAGCGACCTGGGTACTACAAGCAATAATGTCACCTCCACCATCAACTTTGTCAACACCTACAGCGACAGCGGTGCGTTTGTCCTTGCCGTTGCGAAGACCCTCACCGGCAAGAATTGGGGAAGTGACGAGTTCAAGTTCACCATCGAGGCGAAAAAGCAGAGTGGGGAAAACTGGGTAGATATTCCGGATGATGACCCTCTCGAACTATCTTCGAGCTTTAGCCCATTTATCGTCAAAGCTAGCGATGATGGTACCGGAGAGACCCGGACACATACGCTGGGAACAGTCAAGGTGGGCAACCTGGAGGGCAAGGAAGCTACGTACAGGTTCACAGTCACAGAGGATACAACGAATTTTGACAGCCGGAAGCTCTACTGCGCGCAGCCGACGATCTATCTGACGGTGACCGTGACCCCGGCAATAAGCACCGGTAATGATACCATTTTGGCCACCTACGCCTATCTGGAGACCGGTGAGGAGTCCATCGCGCTTACGGGCAACCCGCTGACCCTGCCTTTCACCAACCGGTACTACGCCGACACGGTTCCGGACACCGGCTTCGAGGTTGCCAAGTCCTTCACCGGAAGACCGAGCGATGAGTGGCTTGCGGACGACACGTTTACCGTCACGGTGGCGTTTGACAGCAGCAGCACCGGCGAACTTGAGAACGTGTTCTATAAAGATGGAACCGAATACAAGGCTGTCGAGGGCGACACGTTTAGCAAGACTGTCACTTTCACACAGGAGAGTCGTGCAGCTCAGCCCTTCGACTTCCGCTTCTTTGAGGAGGGAACGTATGCCTTTACGGTCAAGGAAACAGAGGAAGCGATCCCCGGCGTAACGTATGACACGAGCACCTACACTGTGACCTTCCACGTCACAAGAAGTACAGAGGGCGATCAGGGACTTGTCGTCACACGCACCATCACAAAGAATGGCGCGGCGGTCGACGGCGGTATCGTCACTTTCGCAAACACCTACACGGCCACCGGCCAATGGACGCCCACGGTCAAAAAGACCCTCGAAGGCCGCGACTGGCAGACGGACGAGGCGTTCACGTTCAAGCTCGAGTGTACGAGCTGGCCGGGAAGCCCCAACGATACATACAAGCCGGTAATTGCGGATGGCAAGTCCCAAATCACCGTGAATAAGGCTCAAAGCACCGACGGCGTTTCCTTCGATACGGTCACGCTCAACAGAGCGGGGAATTATACCTTCAAAATCTCCGAAGTCGATAAGGGTTCCGGCCTCGGCACCGGCGGAGTGACGCCTGAAAGCGGCGAAATAGTCCTTAACGTGAACGCTGCCGACAACGGCAACGGTACGCTGAACATCACCGTCGCCGGCGACGGCGGAACTTCGTCGGCGGGCGGAGACATCAATGCCACGTCCACCGTCAACTTTGTCAACACTTACAGCGAGAGCGGCGAGTTTGCGGTGTCCGTCTCCAAGCTGCTCACCGGCAGGGCTTGGAAAACGAATGAGACGTTTGACTTTACCGTTGAACCGGGTGACGACGCTACAAGAACCGCAATTCAGAGAGGACCTCTTTCCGTGCCGTGGGATACCTATAAGGACGGCAATGCGCATACCGTCACGGTGGGCGCCGGCGGCGACACTGCGTCGACCGAAGGAAGCTGGACTAAAAAGACCCACAGCCTCGGTGATCTGAAGGTCGGTCACCTCGGCGGTAACGGCGACGTGACGTACGAATTCCGGGTCAGTGAGGACACGTCGAAGTTCGGCGGCGACATCTACTGCCGTCAGCCCACCATCGATCTCTCGGTGAACGTGAAGTCTGATCCGACGACCGCCAAGCATACCTTCTCGGCCACCTACGCCTATCTCGGAGAATCCGAGACGCACGGCGGCGATGCGGCGGGGATCACTCTGCCCTTCACTAACGCCGCCGCCGCGCAGGATGTCGGCACAGGTGAGGTCGGCAGCGTTCTCACGATAGGTAAGACCATCGTCGGCAGAGGCTGGCTGAGTGATAGCTACACGGTCGCCCTTAGCTTAACGGACGGAGACGCCGAAAATGTGCGGTATAACGATAATGGCAGTACGGAGTACCACGAACTGCCGACACAGCTCTCACACGGCTTCACGAGCAGCGACGGTACGGAGCCCGACCCGTGGGAGCTGAACCTCCGCTTCTACGCAGAGGGAATGTACGTGTTCACCGTCACGGAGCAGCCTCCGGCAAGCGTGATGCATGGTGTCGTCTGTGACGACAGTACATATATCGTGACCTACGCCGTCACAAGCGTGAGCGGTACGCTGCAGGTGTACCGTTCCGTCTCGAGGGACGGCGAGGAGTACACAGAGGACAATATCGCATTTGTCAACGTCTATACGCCCGCTCCCGCGATATGGACGCCCTCGGTGAGCAAGATCCTGAACGGCAGAGATTGGGTGCCGGCGGACAGCTTCACATTTGTGCTGACGCAGGTGGGCGACACAAGCGTCTTGAGCGACCCCATGTCCGTTACGATCGGCGATGCGTCGAACCACACGGCGGCTTTCGGAAATATTACATTTACCGAAGCGGGGAACTATGAGTTCGCCGTTTGGGAGACCGATCCAACGCACGGCATCAAGCCCGGAATTACGCCGGAGCATGCGTATACCATCAAAGTCACGGCAGCGGACAACACAAGCGCCGGACGGCTGGAGCTGTCGTTTGAGCGGGTGCATCCGGAGCCCGTGCTGGACGCCGGCGGGCTGCATTACGACACCGAGACCACCTTTACAAACACATACAGCCAGCAGCCGGGCACGTTTGCGCTGGAGCTGCAAAAGACGCTTTCGGGGCGCGAGTGGCAGACCGGAGACGCATTCACGTTCATCATCACGCCCGGCGAGGAGATACGGTCGGGCGATATGACCTTCCCCGAAGACTGGGCGGAGGAAAGCGACGGGTCGTATACGTTTACGGTGTCCGGCAGCGGCACACCTGCCGCGGGCGACACCCGCGTCCTGTCTCTGGGCAGCATCGGGGTCAACACACCGGGAACCTACCACTTCACCGTGACGGAGACTGCGGGCGGAGAGGATACCTACTGCCCGGAGGACTCGATCATCCTCATCGTCAAGGCGTCGGCCGAGACGGACGACAGCGGCGAACCCACCGGGAACATGGTGGTGACGACCTTTGCCTATTCCGGCAGCGGCGAGAACGTCGGGCATGACGCGGCGGACGACACAACCACTCTGCCGTTTACCAACTACGCCTACGCCGGTGTGGACCTTACGCTGGAAAAGACGTTTACCGACAGTACCTCCGGCAGCGCCAAGGCGTGGACGGACGGGTTCTTCCTCGCTGAAGTGACGCTCGAGAGCGGCCCGGACGGACAGGTGACTTGCGGCGGTACGCCGCTCGCCGAGGGTCGGGCGCTGACCATTCCTCTGACAAACGCCGGGAAGAAGCTGACCTTCCGGTTCATGTCGGAGGGCGAGTATGTGCTCACCGCAAGAGAGGTCCGCGGCGGCGTTCCGGGAATAACCTACGACGAGAGCACCTATACCGTGACGGTGAACGTGACTGCCGACGCAGGCGGAGTGCTCACGGCCGTGGCCGAAATCACGAAAAACGGAGCCGCAGCCGACAGAATAGTATTTGAGAACAGCTACAGAGAGTCGGCGATAACCGGCGGGCTCACGGTCATCAAGACCGTGGCGGGCGGCGGGACGCCCGGCGAGACGTTCGGCTTCACCGTCACCCTGAGCGGCGCGGATGTGGACGGCGTATTCGGCGGGATGGAGTTCATAAACAACGTCGCGAAATTCCAATTGGAGCACGACGGGGCTATAAGCGCCGTCGGCCTGCCGGCGGGCATTACCTACACCGTGGCCGAGGAGCCGAGCGGGGAGTATATCCCGACCGCCGTCGGTGAGCGGGGACGCATCCCCGCCAACGGAAGCGTTACCGCGGCATTCGTGAACACCCCGGGCGAGGTGTCCCCGCCGCATCAGGACGGTACCGGCAGCCTCTCGATCGTCAAAAACGTAGGCGGCGCCGCGGGCGAGACCGACAGGGAGTGGCACTTCACCGTGCAGCTCACCGGAAGCGGCGCGGAGGAAGTGAGCGGCGTCTACGGAGAGATGACGTTTGCCGGCGGCAGCGCCGAGGCCGTACTGAAGAGCGGGCACAGCGTGACCGCCGCAGGACTTCCCGCGGGACTGAGATATACCGTTACCGAGGCGGAAGCCGGACTGGACGGCTATGAGACCTCCGCCTCCGGAGAAACCGGCTATATCGTGGACGGCGGGACTGCTGCCGCAACGTTTATCAACTACCGCGACAAAGCTCCGGAGCCGACCGGCAGCCTGACCGTGGCGAAGGTCGTGAGCGGTTCCGCGGGCGAGACCGGCAGGGAGTGGCACTTCACGGTGACTCTTACCGGAGACGGAGCTGCCGAAGTGACCGGTTCCTACGGCGGCGTTGCCTTCACGGGCGGCACTGCGAAAATCGTACTGAAGCACGGCGAGCGGAAGACGATGACCGGCATCCCAGCGGGACTCGGGTATACCGTCGCCGAGACGGAGGCCGATACGGACGGATACACGACGACGTCTGTCAGAGCAGAGGGGACGATAGAAGCAAACCGCGAGGCCGCCGCAGTGTTCACAAACGTGAATAACGGCGCGCCCGCAGAGCACCACGGTTTCCTCACGGTGACTAAGACGGTCACCGGCAACGGCGGTGAATACGACAGGGAGTTCTCCTTCACCGTCACGCTGAGCGACACGAATTTCAGTGAAGGACCGTTTAAGAACGGTACGGCGGTATTTGCCCTGAAGGACGGCGGTTCTGCCACCTTTGAGCTGCCGGAGGGGACCGAGTACACCGTTGTCGAGGACTCGAATTCGGGGTATACGCAGAGCGCATACGGATGGATGGGAAAAATCGCCGCGGGCGAGACATCTGTTGCGGCCTTCGTAAACGACCGGCAGCTATCCGTCGGCAGCCTTACAATAGCAAAGACGGTCAGCGGCTCTGCGGGAGACCGAGAAAAAGAGTGGAACTTCCATGTGACGCTCGGCGACAGCTCGGTGAATGGCGAGTACGGCGGCGTCACCTTCACGGCGGGCGAGGCCGACTTCACACTGAGGCACGGCGAGAGCGTCACGTTTGACGGCCTGCCGGCGGGAACAGCCTACACCGTGACCGAGGAGGAGGCAAATCAGGGGAGCTACATCACGACCGCGTACAACGACACCGGTCACATCCCCGCGAACAGCGCCGTTTTTGTAGAATTCGTAAACGAGCTGTACATTGCCCCGCCTCCGTCGGACAGGAGCGGCGATCTTGTCGTCACAAAGACAGTCGCCGGCGACGGTGCGGACACCGGCCGCGAGTGGCGGTTCCGCGTGACTCTCGGTGATACGGGGCTCACCGGCCGGTACGGAGACATGTTCTTTACGGACGGCACGGCGGAGTTCACGCTGAAACACGGCGAAAGCGCTTCGGCGCTGAAGCTGCCGGCGGGGACGTCCTATGCCGTCACCGAGCTGGACGCCGATTCGGACGGCTACACGACGAGCGCGTCCGGGATCTTCGGCACGATAACGGACGGCGGGACCTCCTACGCGGCTTTTGTGAACAGCAGGGATGCGGAGCCCACGGCGGAACCGTCTGCGGACGTCACGCCGGAGCCCACACAGGAGCCCACACATGGACCCTCTTCGGACGCCACCTCTGAGCCCACCGCGCCGCCCTCTGCGGACGTCACGCCGGGCTCGACCCCGGAGGACACCCCGAAGACCGGCGACGACAGCCGCGCCGGCCTCTGGGCGATGCTCATGACCGTTTCGATAGCCGGAGCGGCGGCAGTGTCCTTCTCACTTTGGAAGAAGCGGCGCGCAGCCGGATCCGGGGAACAGCAGCAATAACGGGCGCCGAAAAGCGGCGGACAGATATCCTGTCCGCCGCTTTAAAATTTTTGAAAGTCCGTTTTTTGGGACTTATACTGTGATAGAATATAAACATAAAACAGCTTAAAAGGAGTGACTGCAATGTACCTTGCACATCGTTCGGAGGACGGCAGAGAGCAGAGCATCCTGGAGCACGCCAAAAATGTCTCCGAGCTCTGCGCCGAATTCGCCGCGCCGTTCGGGGCGGAAGAGCTTGCAAAGCAGATCGGGCTTGCCCACGATATCGGGAAGTATTCGGAAAAATTCCAACGCCGCATCGGGGGAGAGAACGTTCAGGTCGACCATTCCACCGCAGGAGCGCAGGAGATAGTCAAGTATTCGGGATGGCCCGCCGCATACTGCGTTGCCGGTCACCACGGCGGTCTGCCGGACGGCGGCGGAAAAACGAGCGCTTCCGATGGCCCCACTCTCAGCGGACGCCTCAAACGCGAGGTGGAGCCGCACGGAGATTTCGCCGGAGAAATAGCGCTGGCGCCGGTTGGGGTCAGGCCGCCGAAGATGCTTGGTAGGGGAGGCTTTACGATGGCCTTCTGGATACGGATGCTTTTCTCCTGCCTTGTGGATGCGGACTATCTCGACACCGAAGCATTCATGCAGAAAAGACCGCCGCACAGGGGCAGCGAGCTCACAACTGAGCAGCTGCGTGAAAAGCTGGATACATACGTCGCCCGCTGGGACGACCCCAAGTCCGAGCTGAACCGCGCCCGTTACAACATCCTTCATGCCTGCATAGAGACGGGGGGAGAAGCAGGAGCCCGGGCTGTTCACTTTGACCGTACCCACCGGCGGCGGCAAGACCGTCTCATCGCTGGCGTTTGCTCTGCATCACGCAGCGGCGCACGAGAAAAAGAGGATAATATACGTCATCCCGTACACAAGCATCATCGAGCAGACCGCGGACAAATTTCGCGAAATTCTGGGTGAAGATGCCGTGCTGGAGCACCACTCCAATGTGGATTTTGACGACGATGAGTCCGGCGCTCCGGACCCGAAGAAGGGGCGCAGTAAGCTCGCCGCCGAAAACTGGGATATGCCCGTAGTGGTGACAACGGCGGTACAGTTCTTCGAGTCGCTCTTTGCAAACAGGACTTCCCGGTGTAGGAAGCTGCACAACCTCGCGGACAGCGTTATCATTTTCGATGAGGCGCAGACCATACCGCTTCCGTACCTCATGCCCTGCGTGCGGGCGATAGCGGAGCTCGTTGTGAACTATGGGGCGTCCTGCGTCCTGTGTACCGCGACGCAGCCTGCGCTAGGCCCCGTGTTCACGGCTGTCTCGACGGAGCTTGCTCCGCGGGAGATCACGCCCGAAATTCCCATGAATGTATTCGTGCGCGTGCGCTACGAGCAGGTGGGCAGGCTGTCCGATGAAGAGCTGGCGGACAGGCTGAATGCTCACTGTCAGGCGCTCTGCATCGTAGGTACGCGCAAGCAGGCCCAAAAGGTGTTTGAATTGCTGGACAAGGACGGAAGCTTCCATCTTTCCACGCTTATGACCCCGGAGCACCGCAGGGCGGTCCTGGAGGAGGTCAGGACAAGGCTGAAGGACGGGCTTCCGTGCCGGGTGGTCGCGACGAGCCTCATTGAGGCGGGAGTGGACGTGGACTTCCCCGTGGTATATCGCGCCGAGGCGGGGCTGGATTCGGTCGTTCAGGCCGCCGGACGGTGCAATCGTGAGGGAAAGCGTCCCGCGGGCGACAGCTGCGTTTACGTCTTCCAACCCGACAGCGCCTATACTGCGACCCTCCCGCACTCCATGAAGCGGCCTCTGGAGATAATGCGGTCCGTCACCCGCGACTGTCCCGCGCCGGACGCTCCGGAAACCATCGAGCGCTATTTCACCGCCCTGCGGCAATTCACCGGGGATGATGTCGACAGCAAACGCATAGTTCCGCAGTTTGAAAATGGTGTAGAGGATTTCAGCCGGCCATCCTTCCCGTTCGCCAAGGCAGCGCAGGAATTCCGGCTTATTGACAGCGATACCCGCGCGGTACTTGTTCCCTGCACGGAGGAGGCTGAGGCGCTTGCGGCCCGTTTGCTAAGGGGAGAGCGCAGCCGCGCCCTTTTGCGGAAGGCCGGCCAGTACTCGGTAAACGTCTATGAAGATCACTTTAATGCCCTGAACAGTCGGGGCGCGTTGAAGCTGCTGGAGCAGGACCTGGCCGTTCTGACCGACCCGTCTCTGTACAGCAAAGAGACCGGGATGATCCTTCTGGCTGACGGCGGGGTGGGTATCTTCGCATAAAAAAGCCGCAGGGCAGATGCCCCTGCATCTGCCCTAAAGCTGAAAACTGATACCGCTCACTTTATTATTTCTATCCCCGCCCGGATACTTTGCGATGTTGATCTGAATCAGCAACGTTAATATCGGGGTGACACAAATAGTATAGCTTATTTGACGGTTAAAAGCAAGGCGAAATTACGAAGAAGAAGTTCTCCACAGGATAGACCTTGACAAACGCATATATGTGCCATATAATAACGTATGTGTGAGATTAACAATATCCCCTATACTGAAACTATAACCCTCACCTTATTGAAATTTAACAGAAAGGAGGTTTTGATATGATGGTGGAGGCGAGGAGAATCGGCGGCCGGACCAACCGGCCGCCACCCCTCTTTGATATATTCCAAAAATATCCAAAACAGAAAAGCGAGGTGAAACGATCATGAGCCAGGGAATCCAGGTGGAGGTGTGGGGCGACTACGCGCTCTTTACAAGACCGGAGCTGAAGGTCGAACGTGTCAGCTACGACGTTATGACGCCGTCCGCTGCGCGCGGGATAGTGGAGGCTATTTACTGGCACCCCGGGCTGCGATGGCACATCGACCGCGTCCACGTCATGAGCCCCATTTCCTTCACGAACATTCGGCGAAACGAAGTGAAGGACAAGATATCTGCCGCAAATGTGCGCTCGGTCATGAACGGAACGAACCGTCCGCTCGCCATCTACACCGGCGAGAGCATCCAGCAGCGGGCGTCCATGGTGCTGACAAATGTCCGATATGTGATCGACGCGCACTTCACGATGACCGACAAGGCCAATCCGACGGACAGCGAGGGCAAGTTCATCGACATAGCCCGCCGCCGTCTCGAGCGCGGACAGTGCTACCACCAGCCGTGCTTCGGGTGCCGGGAGTTCCCCGCAAACTTCCGGGCGTGGCAGGGGGGAGCGGTACCGGCCATCCCGGAGACACGGCCGCTCGGGATAATGCTCTACGACATGGACTATTCAAACCCTCGGGACATCCAACCGATGTTCTTTATGGCCGAACTGACGAACGGTGTTCTGGAGGTAGCGGGGAAGGAGGTGTTGAGGTGATCTTACAGGCGCTTTGCAATTATTATGATGCCCTTG
Source organism: uncultured Clostridia bacterium (assembly GCA_947630675.1). GTDB lineage: Bacteria > Bacillota > Clostridia > Oscillospirales > JAAYOS01 > CANRIN01. Next base: position 22,750 of record CANRIN010000005.1, read on the forward strand.
CAAAGAGAGGCGATATAACGCCCCCCGGCTGGAGCATGGTGAAGGTGTCGTTTGCCCTGAACTTGGATGAGCAGGGAAACCTGCATGAGATCTTTCCCATGAAAGTCATGGCGGACGGAGGAAAAAAGGAAGTTCCGCAGTCCGTGCAGGTACCGGAGCAGGTGAAGAAAGCCTCCGGCGTCGTCTCCAACTTTCTGTGTGACAACAGTTCCTACTTCCTCGGCATTGACAACAAGGGCAAGCCGGAGCGGACAGTGAAGTGCTTCGAAGCGGCAAAGGCTCTGCACCATGAGACACTTGAGAATGCGGCGAGCCCCGCCGCCCGCGCGGTGCTTGCGTTCTTTGACAGCTGGCGGCCGGAGAGTGCGGCGGAGGACCCTGCGCTTGCTAAGTATCTGGACGAGATAATGAAGGGCGCAAACCTTATCTTTTCCGTGAACAGCATGTTTGTCCATGAGGATGCCGCCGTGCGCACCGCGTGGGAGGATCACCGCGCCGCAGTGTCCGAGGGCTCCGCGGTCGGCAGATGTCTGGTGACGGGGCGGCTCGGCTCTGTCGCCCGTCTCCATCCGGCTATTAAGGGAGTAAGGGACTCGCAGCCCACCGGCGCTTCGCTCGTGTCCTTCAACGCCCCTGCTTTTGAGTCCTACGGACACGAGGGCAAGGAGACGGGTCAGGGAATGAATTCCCCCGTATCCGAGGAGGCCGCGTTCAAATACGGCGCTGTGCTGAACCGCCTCATAGCGGACCGGGAGCACGTCCAATACATCGGGGATACCGCCGTGGTCTACTGGGCGGAGGACGCCGAGCCGAAGTATCAGGATGTGTTTTCCTGCGCCATGTTCGGCGGGCAATCGGAGATAATCACCAATACGGATCTGAGCGACGCTGTGACGAACCTCGTTCGCGGAAACCCGGTGGACGTGAACGGTATACCTCTTGACCCGGAGAACAACTTCTATGTGCTGGGGCTCGCGCCGAACGCCGCGAGGCTGAGCGTGCGGTTCTTCCTGCAAAATACGTTTGGCGGGATGCTTGCGAACGTGCAGGCTCACTACGACCGGCTGAATATCGTCAAGCCGGCCTATATAGCAAACGGATCGCTGCCGCTGTGGAAGCTGCTGAACGAAACGGTCAACCTGAACAGCCGGGACAAAAAAGCGTCCCCGCCGATGGCGGGCGCGGTCGTCCGTGCCGTGCTGACCGACGGACCGTATCCCGTTTCGCTTATGGAGCAGACGATGCTGCGCATCCGCGCAGAACAAAATGTGACCTATGGCCGTGCGGCCATTCTGAAAGCGTTTTTCCTGAAAAACAGCGAATTCAAAGTACCGGAGGGGGCATTAAGAGTGGAACTCAACGAAGAAAGCAGTCATCTTCCTTATGTGCTGGGCAGGTTGTTTGCCGTTTTGGAGCGGGTGCAGTCCACTGCAAATCCCGGCATCAACGCCACGATAAAGGACAAGTATTTCAACAGTGCGTGCGCTACGCCGGCAACGATTTTTCCGCTGCTGACAAAGCTTTCCCAGAGCCACCTGAGAAAACTGGACGGCGGGCTGAAAACCTATTTTGAGAAAATGATCGGAGACCTGGAGGGCCGCATCCACGAGACTCTGCCCGCCCGTATGCCGCTCGCGGATCAAGGCAGCTTCCATCTGGGCTATTACCATCAGGTCCAAAAATTCTTTGAGAAGAAGGATAAAGGAGGAAATGAAAATGTCTGAACCTATCAAGAACCGCTACGAATTCGTTGTCCTGTTTGACGTGGAGAACGGCAACCCGAACGGAGACCCTGACGCGGGCAACATGCCCCGCGTCGACCCGGAGACCGGCTACGGACTTGTCACCGACGTCTGCCTCAAGCGGAAGATCCGCAACTTCGTGGAGACCGCGAAGGAGGGCGAACCCGGCTACGGGATATACATCAAGGACGGCACGCCCCTGAATACCAGCGACAACGCCGGATTTTCTTCCGTGGGGATAGACGGCGCCGCGTCGATGAAGCCGGAGGACCTCAAGAAGGCTGTCAAAAAGAAGGGCGAGGAAGGCGTCGATGTGGACAGTCAGGTGAAGGAGTTCATGTGTGAAAACTTCTTCGACATCCGCACCTTCGGCGCGGTGATGACCACGATGGTCAAGGGAAATCTCAACTGCGGACAGATACGGGGACCGGTCCAGCTCGGGTTTGCCAGGAGCGTCGACCCCATCGTGCCCCAGGAGGTCACCATCACCCGCGTCGCCATCACGACCGAGGCAGATGCGGAGAAGAAGGGCACCGAGATGGGCCGCAAGTATATCGTTCCCTACGCCCTCTACCGCTGCGAGGGCTACGTCTCCGCGAACCTGGCGAGGAAGGTCACCGGGTTTTCGGAGGAGGATTTGAAGCTTCTGTGGGAGGCCATCCTCAACATGTTCGAGCATGACCGCTCCGCCGCGCGCGGAAAGATGGCGGTCCGGGAGCTTATCATCTTCAAGCACGATACCGAGCTGGGCTGCGCTCCGGCGTGGAAGCTCTTTGACACGGTCACCGTGGCGCATAAGGACGGCGTGATAAGCCCCCGTGCATACAGCGACTACACCGTCACTGTGGACGAGACGGCCCTGCCCGCCGGCGTTGCATGTACCCGTATGGGGTGACCGTGCTTCCGGAGGATGAGTACATTGCCCTGTCGGGCATCCAACACTTTGCATTCTGCCGCCGGCAGTGGGCGCTCATCCACATCGAACAGCAGTGGGCGGAAAATCTGCGAACGGTGGAGGGCGATCTGCTCCACCGGCGCGCCCACGACGAGACCCAAACCGAGAGCCGCGGCGACACGTTGATCGTCCGCGGCCTCCGGGTCGTCTCTCACCGTCTGAAGATACAGGGGGTGTGCGACGTGGTGGAGTTTCATCGGGACCCGAACGGAGTGACGCTCGCCGGCAGGGAGGGGAAGTGGAGCCCGTATCCCGTGGAGTACAAGCGCGGCAAGCCAAAGCCGTTTGATGCGGACGAGCTCCAACTCTGCGCTCAAGCCGTCTGCCTTGAGGAGATGCTGCTCTGCTCCATTCCGGAAGGCAGTCTGTTTTACGGCGAACCCCGGCGGCGGACAAGGGTGGCGTTGGATGCGGCGCTCAGGGAGCGGGTGGAGAATATGCTTTCGGAGATGTACGACCTCTACTCAAGGGGACATACTCCAAAGGCAGCGCCGGGCAAAGGCTGCGCCGCCTGCTCGCTGAAGGAGCTGTGCCTTCCCCGATTGCAAAAGAATCAGTCTGCGGACGCCTATATCCGCGCCCATCTGCCGGGAGAGGAGGAGTCGCCGTGAGAAAATTTCTGAACACCCTGTTCGTCCTCAGCGAGGACAGCTATCTTGCTCTCGAAGGGGAGACGGTGACCGTTCTCGCGGAGGATGAGAAGAGGGGGCAGTTTCCTCTCCACACACTGGAAAACATCATCTGCTTTTCATATAAGGGAGCAAGTCCGGCTCTGATGGGCAAATGCGCCCGGGAGGGGATAAACCTCTGCTTCTTCACCCCGAGGGGACGCTTTCTTGCACGGGTGAGCGGTGAAAACAACGGCAATGTTCTGCTGCGCCGAACGCAGTACCGTATGGCGGACGATGACGCTCAAAGCTGCAGTGCGGCAAAGAATTTTATCTTCGGCAAGGTTTACAACAGCCGGTGGAGCATAGAGCGCACCAGGCGTGACCATGCGCTGCGGGTGAACGACGAGGCCCTCGGCCGTGCCTCAGCACTGCTCGCGGAAAGCCTGCCGCGTCTGCTGGAAGCAGCCTCGCCGGACGAGCTTCGCGGACTTGAAGGGGAGTCAGCCGCGGTCTACTTTGGGGCTTTTGATGCGCTCATACTGAATCAGCGGGAGACTTTCGGCTTTACCGGCCGCTCCCGCCGACCGCCTACGGATCCGACGAATGCGATGCTGTCATTTGCATATTCTCTGCTTTCCAATGCCTGCGCCGGGGCGCTGGAGGGCGTGGGGCTGGACGCATATGTGGGATTTCTCCACCGGGACAGACCGGGGCGTGCCTCTCTTGCGCTGGACCTGATGGAGGAGCTGCGGCCGCTGTTTGCGGACCGGTTCGTGCTGACGCTCATCAACAACCGAACGATACGCTCGGAGCATTTTGAGCGTCAGCCCGGCGGTGCGGTGCTGCTGAACGATGAGGGGCGAAAGATATTTCTCTCCTCTTGGCAGAAGCGGCTTGCGGAGCCGATAACCCATCCGTTCCTGAAGGAAAAGCTGGCATGGGGTCTGGTGCCCTATGTTCAGGCTCTGCTGCTTGCCCGGTATCTCCGGGGAGATATGGACGGCTATCCGCCGTTCTTGTGGAAGTGAGGCGGTTTTGTGCTGGTGCTTATCACATACGATGTCAACACGGAGGACGCCGCGGGGAGAAGACGGCTGCGGCAGGTGGCAAAGCAGTGCGTCAATTACGGTCAGCGGGTGCAGAACTCGGTGTTTGAATGTCTGGTGGACCCGTCGCAGTACAAGCTGCTTCAGGCAAAGCTGTTGGAGGTCATTGACCCGGAGAAGGACAGTCTGAGGTTCTATCACCTGGGAAATAAATATCAGGGCAGGATCGAACACTTCGGCGCCAAAGCGTCATACGAGCCGGAAGGGATCCTTCTCATATAGCGGTGCGAAGGGCGAGCACACATCAGAAGGCGGGTGGTTCGCACCGCTTCTGAAGGGAGAAAAGCGCTCGCCGAAGGGAAAAAAGAGCACTTTTTTCGGTTTTGGTTTTTAGGTATGCAAAGTTTTTGCAAACCGAAGAAAATTCCTTAGGGAATTTTTGTACAGGTTTGCTGTCGCGCCCCGCACGGGGCGCGTGGGTTGAAATAGGTCTTGCAAGGCCGTCAGCCGTTCGTTCGGGCGTCGCGCCCCGCACGGGGCGCGTGGGTTGAAATACCGATGCCGCGAGCGAAGCGGTGTAATCAACAGGTCGCGCCCCGCACGGGGCGCGTGGGTTGAAATTGTACGCTCTGGATATTATTGAGCGCGCCGCTTACGTCGCGCCCCGCACGGGGCGCGTGGGTTGAAATAACGGCATTGCGAGCCTTGCACTTCCGCTCGCGGGCAGTCGCGCCCCGCACGGGGCGCGTGGGTTGAAATAGTGGATTTTACAGCGCATTGAGTACAACGTCGGGTCGCGCCCCGCACGGGGCGCGTGGGTTGAAATCCCTACCTCTCCAATATCGCCTCTCTGTACGTCAAGGTCGCGCCCCGCACGGGGCGCGTGGGTTGAAATCCTTTTTGTCGGTGAAGTGCATGGGGCCTTTGCCGGTCGCGCCCCGCACGGGGCGCGTGGGTTGAAATTCGATGAACAGACCGCCACCGCGAAGCGCACGGACGTCGCGCCCCGCACGGGGCGCGTGGGTTGAAATCACGGGTTAGGAGCGCTGCGTCAAAGCACAGCGGTCGCGCCCCGCACGGGGCGCGTGGGTTGAAATTGGACGAACAGACCGCCACCGCAAAGCGCACGGGTCGCGCCCCGCACGGGGCGCGTGGGTTGAAATTCGCTCTTTACCGGGGACAATTCGCTTGACAAGGTCGCGCCCCGCACGGGGCGCGTGGGTTGAAATTCCCTCAACGCTTAGAGGGAGGCACGATATTTAGTCGCGCCCCGCACGGGGCGCGTGGGTTGAAATATGGGTCTTGCTGTCCGCATCGCCCTCGCCCTCGTCGCGCCCCGCACGGGGCGCGTGGGTTGAAATCCCCACGTCGTTACCGTCTACAACGTGGCGACGGAGTCGCGCCCCGCACGGGGCGCGTGGGTTGAAATACGTCGGGCAGAAGCTGACGGCATTCGCGGACAAGTCGCGCCCCGCACGGGGCGCGTGGGTTGAAATTTATTCGGGCGGCGCGTCTTGCTGGAGGGCGCAGTCGCGCCCCGCACGGGGCGCGTGGGTTGAAATAAGCTGTACAACGCGGCGGCGACAAGCGCGGAGGGTCGCGCCCCGCACGGGGCGCGTGGGTTGAAATCGCTTCGGACAAGCCCGCAGCGCGGTTTGCGGCGTCGCGCCCCGCACGGGGCGCGTGGGTTGAAATATCACGGATATGCCGGTCTCGGTAAACTCCGTGAGAGTCGCGCCCCGCACGGGGCGCGTGGGTTGAAATTTATGTCAAGCCAGATACGATTGACAAAGAAAAGTCGCGCCCCGCACGGGGCGCGTGGGTTGAAATTTATGTCAAGCCAGATACGATTGACAAAGAAAAAGTCGCGCCCCGCACGGGGCGCGTGGGTTGAAATTCCGACGCTCGCCTTGGCGTAACCGCTCCATTGCGGTCGCGCCCCGCACGGGGCGCGTGGGTTGAAATCGCCGCACGTCGCACTCGATAAGGTACAGCTCTTCCTGTCGCGCCCCGCACGGGGCGCGTGGGTTGAAATCCGAACGGCCCCGGCATGGGCGCGTTCGCCATCGGTCGCGCCCCGCACGGGGCGCGTGGGTTGAAATGACGGTGTGCCGAAGACGATAACGGTCGGGGAAGAGTCGCGCCCCGCACGGGGCGCGTGGGTTGAAATTTGAAATGCGGCGCGAATTCCTCAAGTTCTTCGCCGTCGCGCCCCGCACGGGGCGCGTGGGTTGAAATCAGGCAATCGCCAGAATTAAGAAGAAAACAGACCGTCGCGCCCCGCACGGGGCGCGTGGGTTGAAATTTAATTCTGGCGATTGCCTGGAAAAAGCTGCCGTGTCGCGCCCCGCACGGGGCGCGTGGGTTGAAATTCGACGCGGAGCACCCAGTAGCGGTCTTCCGCCGGTCGCGCCCCGCACGGGGCGCGTGGGTTGAAATCACTCGATACGGAGGTTTTCGTCGCAGTAATTCGGTCGCGCCCCGCACGGGGCGCGTGGGTTGAAATCGCTAACTGCTTGCCGAACTTGTCAAGCGAATTGGTCGCGCCCCGCACGGGGCGCGTGGGTTGAAATACGCGCTCGACAAAAAGCAGGAGGAACAGCAGGCGTCGCGCCCCGCACGGGGCGCGTGGGTTGAAATTGTATCCACTCCGGCACCGCGCCGAAATCGTAATGTCGCGCCCCGCACGGGGCGCGTGGGTTGAAATTGCGCATTTGGGTGCTCGAAACATAGACGGTCCCGTCGCGCCCCGCACGGGGCGCGTGGGTTGAAATTATCCGGCAAATGCGAGCGGCGAGAGCCCGTTTGGTCGCGCCCCGCACGGGGCGCGTGGGTTGAAATCCGCCACGAGCGGCAAGGCCTTCGGTGACAGGAGTCGCGCCCCGCACGGGGCGCGTGGGTTGAAATAACCTGTTGGGGAAATTCGGGCACGCGTTTACACCGAGTCGCGCCCCGCACGGGGCGCGTGGGTTGAAATAGATAGTCTGCCCTCGGACCGCCGGACACGGACGTCGCGCCCCGCACGGGGCGCGTGGGTTGAAATCCGCTATCTGCTTGACGGTGCTCGACAGCTTGAGGTCGCGCCCCGCACGGGGCGCGTGGGTTGAAATTAAAAAACTATTGACTTACGCAGATATACGTAGTGTCGCGCCCCGCACGGGGCGCGTGGGTTGAAATTCGCCGTTGGCCGTCCGCATATCGCAACGCCGCGTCGCGCCCCGCACGGGGCGCGTGGGTTGAAATTCCGTCCGTTACCACGACCTGCACGGCGATATGAGTCGCGCCCCGCACGGGGCGCGTGGGTTGAAATAGAATAGCACAAACCACCTCCCCCAAGGAGGTGGCGTCGCGCCCCGCACGGGGCGCGTGGGTTGAAATACTAAACTCCCCGTTGAGACTGTCAACTGTCGTCGTCGCGCCCCGCACGGGGCGCGTGGGTTGAAATGCGATGTTCGTCCCGCGTTCGCGGCTCCGCGAAGTCGCGCCCCGCACGGGGCGCGTGGGTTGAAATACCCACGCCGCGAGCTCCGCGCGCTGTGTCGCCGTCGCGCCCCGCACGGGGCGCGTGGGTTGAAATAAAAATATCGGCGCTATAAGCATCCAAAACATAGTCGCGCCCCGCACGGGGCGCGTGGGTTGAAATCCAATCATTCATAAGGCCGGCGCTGACCTCCTGGTCGCGCCCCGCACGGGGCGCGTGGGTTGAAATTGCGACGTAAGAGCAGCCGCCGCGCTTTCCGACGGTCGCGCCCCGCACGGGGCGCGTGGGTTGAAATCGTGACGGCGTACGGTACTTCGGGCGGCACCGGGTCGCGCCCCGCACGGGGCGCGTGGGTTGAAATAGGTCGTTCAACTCCTTCTGAACGTCCGGCAGCTGTCGCGCCCCGCACGGGGCGCGTGGGTTGAAATAAACTCATATACCGCTGTAAGCCGGGCGGAAACGCGTCGCGCCCCGCACGGGGCGCGTGGGTTGAAATAGCAGGTGCAATAAAATACTCTCGCTTGCGTTCTCGTCGCGCCCCGCACGGGGCGCGTGGGTTGAAATGCGGATTACGGCATTACGCGACTCTCCGGGCGCGTCGCGCCCCGCACGGGGCGCGTGGGTTGAAATACCGTGTACAACGGCAAGGATGGCGCGGATGGTGCAGTCGCGCCCCGCACGGGGCGCGTGGGTTGAAATATTGCCTTTGAGGCTTCAAACCAATGGTCATCTGCGTCGCGCCCCGCACGGGGCGCGTGGGTTGAAATCCCTTCGCGGATTACGTCAAGCTCGACAAAGGCGTCGCGCCCCGCACGGGGCGCGTGGGTTGAAATACGGCATCCGCCCCGTCCATGCCGCTCGCGCGCACGTCGCGCCCCGCACGGGGCGCGTGGGTTGAAATCATCACTTTGAATCGTCTCCCTTTGCACTTTTACGTCGCGCCCCGCACGGGGCGCGTGGGTTGAAATACGATTCAGACGATGGCAATGGAAAGGAAAACGGTCGCGCCCCGCACGGGGCGCGTGGGTTGAAATGAGAGGTGGCGACAGTGGCCATTGACTGGCTGAAGTCGCGCCCCGCACGGGGCGCGTGGGTTGAAATACACTCCACTTGCCCTTACCTCCCGGCGCATGATAGGTCGCGCCCCGCACGGGGCGCGTGGGTTGAAATATAGACGTCCCGCTGTCACTCATCACGAACCAGCAGTCGCGCCCCGCACGGGGCGCGTGGGTTGAAATGTCTGCTCCATCGTATGGAACACAACGATGAGGGTCGCGCCCCGCACGGGGCGCGTGGGTTGAAATTGAATGCTGACGTACACAGTCAAATCGTCCTCTGGTCGCGCCCCGCACGGGGCGCGTGGGTTGAAATACCCACGCCGTGTAATCGTGATTGTTGATAATAAGGTCGCGCCTCGCACGGGGCGCGTGGGTTGAAATTCAAACATGTGTTGATATCTTGGGGTAATATTGCGGTCGCGCCCCGCACGGGGCGCGTGGGTTGAAATGTCGCGGGTCTCGGCCTTGATGGCAGCGGCGCGGTCGCGCCCCGCACGGGGCGCGTGGGTTGAAATATTATAAGTGAGTAAGTCGATGCGAATGCAGTCAGTCGCGCCCCGCACGGGGCGCGTGGGTTGAAATACTGTGCTCTCGAGTAGGTCCCTCGCCCGTTCGAGAGTCGCGCCCCGCACGGGGCGCGTGGGTTGAAATCTATTTCTCCCTCGGAGTCGCCCAGCCGGACGAGTCGCGCCCCGCACGGGGCGCGTGGGTTGAAATTGTCCTCGGGAGCGGTGCAGTACGTCAACTCACCGTCAGTCGCGCCCCGCACGGGGCGCGTGGGTTGAAATTACTACCAACCCGGCAGCTTCCAACTCGGCAATTAGTCGCGCCCCGCACGGGGCGCGTGGGTTGAAATATCCGTCGCCAGGTCGGCTAGGCTCGCCACGTCACGTCGCGCCCCGCACGGGGCGCGTGGGTTGAAATCAGAAGTTCTCGAGCGCCGCCGAGAAGCAGAAGGGCAGTCGCGCCCCGCACGGGGCGCGTGGGTTGAAATTTCTGCTGGTTTTCGTACTGCTTCTCGAGGACGGGTCGCGCCCCGCACAGGGCGCGTGGGTTGAAATAGGACTACCTCGACTATGGGCGTCGGCTCGGGATGTCGCGCCCCGCACGGGGCGCGTGGGTTAAATTGCTACCCCCGGATTCAGTGGTGACGACGGGTATGAGAACGCTATGAACGCCAGAAACAGCGCTATGTAAGGAGGCAAGCGTATGAGCAAAGAGAAGATACCCACGTTAGAGGACTGGAAAAAGTATATCTACGACGATTTCATAAAGGACCGCGGAGCCTGCATAAAGGCCAACGGGGTTAGTGACGAAGAGGTACAAAGATACCTTTTCGAGGACGGCTACGTCGAGCGTATGTATGAGAGGGCGAAAAAGGATTACGAGGCCGAGAAAATCCCGATAGGCGTTTTCAAAATCGGCCGCCCTTCGGCAATCGCATACGACCTTGAAATGTCGTTCTAAGCAGGCCAAAGCATGACAGGGAGACAGTAATGGCTAAGAAAATCAGTTTGGATGAATTCAAAGAGCAGGTGATAGAGTACCTGCTGATGAACTACAATACAGGAAAGACCGAAGAAGAGTTAAGAGAAATCGTTAACGACGATTACTTTGCCGACGACGTACAAAGCGGCTATGATGACGCACATCGTTGGGGCCTAGACCAAGAGGTCTATCATGTGGCCCACACTATCAACATGTGCATATAAGCGCAGTCCGTAGCAAAGGGTGATGCCCTATGAAGAGAACAAAATACCAACACAAAGCGGTACTGCACATCCCGCAACAGGCGTGGGTAGACGGCGAGCTCGTCGACCTCGACCTCACAGAAGCTCTGGAAAAGCTGTCGGAAAACCTTGAAGCGGCAGGGATTACGAGCTACTACGAGACACAGGCCACGGGCCACTACAAGGGGCGCAGTTACCCGGAGTTGCTGCTGACGATTTTCGGGACAGCGGAGACCTCCGTCGCCGTGAACGTCTTTATGCTCTGGTACGGGGCAAACCGCGATACTCTTCGGCAAGAGGCATTTGCTTACGAGCTGGACGGAGAGCTGTTCGTATATCAGTCATCTCCACCCGGGGACGCGGATTGAAATAGCGTCGTCTCGATGATCTTGTAGGCGTTGATACGGGTCGCGCCCCACACGGAGCGGGGTGCGTGGGTTGAAATGGGAGCGGCGGGCTGAAGCTGCAAATCGCCAATGTCGCGCCCCGCGCGGGCGCGTGGGTTGAAATCGCTCCGTCGAGCGTCGCACACGGTGTGCCAATTGTCGCGCCCCGCACGGGGCGCGTGGGTTGAAATGGGAAGCGGTCCACAAAGGGCAGGATGATGTTGCGTCGCGCCCCACACAGGGACGTGCGGGTTGAAACAACACCATCAACTTCCAAAAGTCCATGCACTACTGCTGTGTCCTTCGAGACCCTCGCCCCGCAACCTTCTCCAAACAGCAAAGCGCCCCGCCTTTCGGCGGGGCGCTCATTCTTTCCTTTTTACACGATCTCCCTCAGTGCCGCTGTCAGCGCGTCGACGTCCTCGTCGGTGTTTGTCCACGAGAAGGATATCCGAACGGCGCTCTTTATCAGCTTCGGGTCGACGTGCATCGCGGTGAGGACATGGCTCTCGCGGCCCTTCGCACATGCGGAGCCGCCGGAGACGAACACCCCGCGGTTCTCGAGCAGCCGTATCAGGACCTCGGACGGGTAGCGCGGCGCCGCTATCGTCACGACGGCCTCGCCGGAGGCCAGTACCGTCACGCCGGGCATCTGCCCGAGCGCCGCAAGCGTCCTCTCGCGCAGCGCGGAGATCTTTGCCGCGTGCTCGTCGAGACCTTCCGCAGCCTCCTCAGCCGCTACGCCGAAGCCTGCTATCGCCGGGACCGGCTCGGTGCCGGAGCGCAGACCGTGCTCCTGCCCGCCGCCGTATATCAGCGGAGTGAGGTTCAGACCGTCTCTTATATACAGAGCGCCGACGCCCTTCGGCCCGTGCAGCTTGTGGGCGGTGACGCTCACAAGGTCGGCGCCGAGACGCCTCGGCGTGAAGCGGAGCTTTCCGAACGCCTGTACCGCGTCGACGTGGACGAGCGCGTTCGGGTTCTTCCGCCGCAGGAGCGCCGCCGCTTCCTCGACCGGCAGGCGGGCGCCGGTCTCGTTACACACGAGCATCATCGAGAGCAGGGCGGTATCGGGACGTATAAGGCTCTCAAGCTCGGCAAGCGAGATGCTTCCGTCCCTGGTGGGGCGGAGGTAGTTGACCTCCCAACCGCTCTGGTCGAGCTTTTTCAGACATTCGAGGACGGACGGGTGCTCAAAGGCGGTGGAAATTATGTGCCGTCCGTACCGGCGCTGCATCTCCGCGCCGCGGATGAGCGCGAGGTTGTTGGACTCGGTGCCGCCGGAGGTAAAAAGTATCTCGCCGGGCTCGCAGCCCATAAGGCCCGCCACACGCTCCCGCGCGGTGCGGACCACCGCCTCCGCCTCTATGCCGAGACGGTGGACTGAGGACGGGTTTGCAAATGTCTCGGTCATGGCGTCCGCCGCGGCCTTTGCCGCCGCGGGCGAGACCCGCGTAGTGGCGGCGTTGTCCAGATAGTGAAGCTCCATTCTGTGTTCCCTTCTTCCGGGTTCGTGTTGCGAACGGCTGACGGAAACGGACCCGCGCCCGCCCGCCGGTCATAGCATACGCCCGAAGCCCGGCAATAATACCGATTTTATGCCGATATTGCGGCGTTATGCGACCGACTCGCGCGTGACGTTCCGTATCCACTTCCGGCTCCGGAACCGCCAGAGACCGAGGATCGTCTTGACCGGCTCCTCGCTGAGCACAAAGATGTAGACCCAGAGGATGTCGAGGTGCAGGACAAGTCCGCCTATCGCCGCGAGCGGCAGGGATATGAGCCACATCGCGCCGACGTCCACAAGCAGCCCGAAGCTGACGTCTCCGCCGCCGCGGAGTATGCCGACGACGAGCGTGGAGTTGAACGAGCGGAAGAACATCGTCGCAAATCCCTGACACAGGAGCATTATGGTCGCCGCCCGCATCGCCCCGGGCTCCAGCTTGAAGGCGGGGAAGAGGAAGGGACGCACGACCGCAAACAGCATTATGAGTATCAGCAGTCCGCTGACAAATCCCACGATGAAGCTCATCATCGTGAACGTCATGCCGAGCGACTGCACCTCATCCTTGGAGTCTCCTGCGCCGACGGATTTGCCGACGAGCACCGCGGTTGCGTTCGAGACGGCAAACACCGCTATCGTGATTATCTGTTCGACGTTTCGGGAGAGGGAGTAAGCCGCCGTGATGTCGCTCGAGGCCGCCATGTGTCCGTATATTATCGCGTAGAGCGAAGTGCCGAGACCCCAGAGGGTCTCGTTCAGCATGACGGGGGAGGAGTAGCGGAGGAAGTCCTTGAGTATCGTCTTTCCCGGCCGGATCATTTTGGAGGGCATGAGCTTCAGCACCTGCTTCGGGCTGTGCTGGGTAGCTATGATGTAGCCGAGAACGGTCACGGTCTCGACCATGCGGGCGGCGAGCGTTCCGAGCGCCGCGCCCTCGACGCCCATGGCGGGCAGACCGAGCTTGCCGAATATGAATATGTAGTTGAATATCACGTTCGAGCCCATGCCGAGCATAACTACCACCGTGCCGAGCTTCGGGCTCTCGCAGCTCCGCCGCGCGCCGATGTAGAGCGAGGTGAAGGCGTTGAGGACGTAGGAGTAGGCGACGACCTTGCCGTAGCGCGCCGCAACGTCGAGCAGGGCGGGGTTGTTTGTAGTGAGCCCCATGATGGCGCGGGGGAAGAGAAACACCGCCGTCGCAAATATAAAGCTCAGGCCGACGGCAAACATGATGCTGAGACCTATCACGCGGTTTATCGTCGCAACGTCGCGCTTGCCCCAGTACTGGCTCATCAGCACCGCGCCGCCGCTCTGCAGACCGAACACGAAGAGCATGGCGACAAAGAACGGGGTGTTCGCGAGGCTCAGCCCGCCGAGCTCGTTCTGTCCGAGCGTACCCACCATGAAGGTGTCGACAAGGCCGAGCGACGAGCTTATCAGGTTCTGGAGCATTATCGGAAGTGCCAGCGAGAAGAAGCTCCTGTAAAACTCCTTCGGCCGGCGGAGACTCTTAAACATACGAAAACATTATCCTTTCAAATCAAGACTGTGCCGCCCTGCGCGCGGAGCGCTGCGGGACGGCAGACGTGTGCACTCCGAATTTTTGAGCCATCGGACGCGCGCGGAGCGCGGCCGGGTGGCAGACCGCAGACGAATATCTTTCCGGATTTCAACCCACGCACCCCTCGCAGGGTGCGACATCGATGGGCGCAGTAGTCGCACACCCCTCGGTATTTCAATCCACGCGCCCGGTGTGGGGCGCGACGTCTTGCCCGCAATGTCGGCGATGACGCTGCCGGGATTTCAACCCACGCGCGCCGTACGGCGCGCGAACTTAATACCTTATGAATCAGTTGCAGGAACAGTTGCTATTTCAACCCACGCGCCCCGTGCGGGGCGCGGCGGCGTCAGTGACGCTTCAGGTGGTTCATCATTATCCGCGTGGAGTGCAGGGTCTCGCGGAGGATGAACGTCTCGGTGTACACCTGCCGCGACTGCTTGTAGACTCCTTCCTGTGTGAGCTCATGGTCTATCTGGCGTGAGAGCTCATCCGGGTCACCGTAGCGGGAGGCGAGCAGATAGTTGAAGTGCAGGCGCGGGAAGATGAACGAGAGGAGCGCATAGAGGAAGAACAGCGGGAAAAGTATCGAGAATATCACGAGCATGATGAGGTCGTTGCCCTCGCTCTCGACCGGGATGTTGCGGAAATCGAGCATGTAGTCAGCGACTTCGGTCCCGGCGGAGTCGGTGAGGCCGAGATCCCAGAAGACGTATGCCGGCAGCTTCGTGAATACGGCGCAGTCGGCGAGGCGGCCCTCCTGCGGGGCCCATCCGTAGGGGACAAGGCAGGCGAAGCGCTCGCCGCCGACGGTGACGACCGCGAGCTGCTGCTCTATCTCGCCCTGTCGCTCGAATGCGGCCTCGTCCCCGCGGAAGAAGCGGAGCAGCGAGTCGCTGTCCGAGATGTAGTAGCCGATGTCGTAGAGCTCTACCTTCTCGACCGAGACGATGAAGCGGTAATAGTCGCGGCTGTCGCGGTAGACGTTGTCGATAAGCAGCGACTCGGGGATGGTGTCCCCAGCGCCGTAGGCCCAGTGCTCTGTCTGAGGCTCTATCTTCACCGGCTTCACCGCCGCGAGCAGCTCGGCGGTGTCCAGCTCGACGCCGTTTGTCGTGGTGTTCTTGACGTACATTGCCGCCGAGCGGACATAGAAGACGTAGACCACCATGATAAGCGCCGCCCAGAAGAGCGCGAGCGCCGCGTTTTTTCTGGTCCTGCTTTTGAGGTATCCCTTTTCGGGCTGCTTGAAAAATTTCAGCATATCTGCCTCCTACTGGACATTCTCTTCGCCCCGGTAACGGAGCGCTTCGGCTATATGTACGGCGCGGACACCGGCACTGTGGTCAAGGTCGGCTATCGTGCGGGCGAGGCGCAGTATGCGGTCGTACGACCGCGCCGTGAGCCCGAGACGGTTGAACGCGCTCTTTATCAGCGCGTCTCCCTCCGCGTCCGGCCGGCAGTACTCGCCGACGAGCGGCGCGGGGATCTGCGCGTTGCACTCTATCCCGTGCGCGCGCATACGCTCGCGGGCGATGCTGCGCGCATCCTCGACGCGGGCGCGGATGTCGTCCGAACGCTCGCCGTCGCCGGAGCGTGCCGCGAGCTCGTCGTAGGCGAGGGCGGGGACCTCGATACGCATGTCTATCCGGTCGAGTATCGGCCCGGAGAGGCGCGACTTGTACTTCCTTATCTGCTCCTCGGTGCAGGTGCATTTCCGTATCGGGTGCCCGTACCAGCCGCAGCGGCAGGGGTTCATCGCGCAGACGAGCATGAAGCGCGCGGGGTAGGTCACGGTGCCGGACACACGCGCTATCGTCACCTTTCCGTCCTCGAGCGGCTGGCGAAGGCTCTCCAATGCGCGGCGGTCGAACTCCGGGAACTCGTCCATGAAGAGGACGCCGTTGTGCGCAAGCGAGAACTCGCCCGGCCGGGGCAAAGCGGCGGAGTGCCCTCCGCCTATCAGCGCCGCCGCCGAAACCGTGTGGTGTGGCGAGCGGAAGGGACGTTCGGAGAGCACCGGCCGGTCGTCCGAGAGAAGCCCCGCGACCGAGTGTATCTTCGTAGACTCGAACAGCTCCTCGCGACTCATGGCCGGGAGTATCGACGGCAGCCGCCGCGCGAGCATGCTCTTGCCCGAACCGGGAGGCCCGTTCAGGAGGATATTGTGTCCTCCGGCGGCGGCGACCTCAAGGGCGCGCTTTGTCGCGGCCTGTCCCTTGACGTCCGCAAAGTCGAGCGCGGTGTCACGCGCGGCGTACACCTCGCCGGGTTCGGCGCGGGAGATGTGCCGCACGCCGCGCATGTGGTCGATTATCTCGCTTGCGTGCCGCGCTCCGTAGACCGCGATGCCGTCGGCATACGCCGCCTCGGACGCGTTCTCGGCGGGGAGAAATATCGCCTTGAAGCCGGCAGCCTTGGCCGCAAGCGCCATCGGCAGAGCGCCGTTCATCGGCCGGAGCTCGCCCGTGAGCGACAGCTCGCCGACAAACGCCGCGTCCTCAGTGACGCGGACGTCCTCGCCAGCAGCGAGCAGGCCGAGGAATATCGGCAGGTCGTATATCGCGCCCTCCTTCTTGGTGTCTGCGGGCGCGAGGTTGACGGTTATCCGGCCGGACGGAAATCCGAAGCCGCAGTTTTTCATCGCAGCGCGGACGCGCTCGCGGCTCTCGCGGACCGCCGCGTCCGGCAGACCGACGACGTCGAAGGAGGGAAGCCCTCCCGATATGAAGGTCTCGACCGTGACGGGGTATGCGTCGATGCCGAACAATCCGAGTGAGTTAAGACTTGCGACCAAGCGCTTCGCCTCCAGACGGTGAAAATTTATATACACAGTAATTATATCGCGATTTTGCACGAATGGCAATAGCGTGGAGCGGGGGATTTTGCGGAGCTTCGGGCAAAAAAGGAGGGCGGCGCTTTCTCCGCCCTCCGATGTATCATACTGCGCTCCGCCCGGCAGAAGAGACAGTCTGTGTCACTTCAGTTCGTATCCTGCGCCGCCGAAGTTCAAAACGATGTTCTCAAAATACCTCGCGTACTCCTCGTCGGAAATGCTCGCGTCGCGGACGCAGTAGAGTCTGTCGGTGTTGTCGTTCCAGATAAGTATGAGGGTGAAAGCCTTGTTGAATATCATGCTGTTTGAAGTAAAGCCGTTTCTCTCGGCGTCGTAGGCGGTAAGGGCGGTCTCCGCAAGTGTATTTTCATCCCATCTTTCGCCGTAAACGGAGAAGCTCCAGTCGTCGCTCCCGAACATATAGGGAGAGCGGGTGTCGAAGCGGAAGCCGCTTCCGTCGGGAGGTGTGAAGTCCACCGAACCGGAGAGAGCGTCGCTCTCGTCCGGGCGGAGAAGGTAGTTTCGGTAACGAAGGTCGAGCGTGAGCGAAGCCGCTTCGCCGGAGACGGGACGCAGGTCCTCGCCCATCTCAAACGCCTCAAACGTTCCGGAGATGCGGCGCGGTATGTAGATGTTCCGGAGCAGGATGAACACGAGCACGGCGGCGGCTGCCGCCGCCGCGGCGCGCTTCAGGCGTTTGATTGTGCGCTGTTTCTGTTCGGTTGTTGATTTCATCTCGTCGGATATGGGTCCCATCGTACTGCCTCCTTCCGGTATATCTTGTACCTACGTCAAAAGAGTAGCATATCGGAGGGCGATTGTCAAATACGGTTGAACGATTAGGCAAGCAAATTTTGCGGAACGGAGCATATCGCAGCCGTCAACGGAACGGATTTTCGGCGGAGAAGACGCCCCGCTCGGCAAGCTTGTCATAGAGGCGCGCGGCCTCCTCGTCAGGGAGGGACGGGTCTCTCAGACAGTACCGGAAGGGCCGCTCGAGATAGCGGTCCGAGACGAAGTATGCCTGCCGCCGCGCCTATTACCGGCGCGGCCCTGCCGAGCTTTTCACGCATGTTAAACGCACCTTTTCCGCAGGCGCGGCACGACCGCCGTCCCGAACGGCTTTCCGAGCATATGGGCATCGGCGGTTTTGCGGTCATTATCCGCGTCTTTCGGGAGTAGTATAGGGTGCGGCTCACCCTATCCGAAACGTATATGTCCGCACCCAGGAAAAAGCGGACAGCTTTTCAAAAAATTTTTGCATTTCGGAAGAGGATTTCGACATTTGCAAAAAATCACGCTTTACATCTTTCGAGAATAGTGATACAATGTTTTTCGGATAAAAGGAGCCGTACAGCTCTTTATGAATGTGAGGAGGAAGTTAAATGGCAATCATTCGCAAGAAGAAAACCATGGACGGCAACACCGCCGCCGCCCACGTTGCCTACGCTTTCACCGACGTTGCGGGCATCTACCCGATAACCCCGTCGTCGGTCATGGCGGAGAACGTGGACAAGTGGGCTGCCGCCGGCCAGAAGAACATCTTCGGCCAGGAAGTCAAGGTCGTCGAGATGCAGTCGGAGGCGGGCGCCGCCGGCGTTGTCCACGGCTCGCTTGCCGCCGGCGCGCTGACCACCACCTTTACCGCTTCTCAGGGCCTGCTGCTGATGATCCCGAACATGTACAAGATAGCGGGCGAGCTGCTCCCGGGCGTCATCCACGTCTCGGCGCGTGCTGTCGCGAGCCACGCTCTGAACATCTTCGGCGACCACTCGGACGTCATGGCCTGCCGTTCCACCGGCTTTGCGATGCTCGTTGAGTCGAACCCGCAGGAAGTCATGGACCTCGCCGCCGTCGCGCATCTCTCCGCGATAAAGGGCCGCGTGCCGTTCCTCAACTTCTTTGACGGCTTCCGCACGAGCCACGAGCAGCAGAAGATAGAGATCTGGGACTACAAGGATCTCGCCGAGATGGTCGACATGGACGCGGTCGACGCGTTCCGTGCTAACGCCCTCAACCCGGAGCATCCGGTCCTCCGCGGCTCCGCCGAGAACGGCGACATCTTCTTCCAGGCTCGCGAGTCCTGCAACACCTACTACGACGCGCTTCCCGCCGTCGTCGAGGAGTACATGGGCAAGGTCAACGAGAAGCTCGGCACCGACTACAAGCTCTTCAACTACTACGGCGACCCGGATGCGGAGCACGTCATAGTCGCCATGGGCTCCGTCTGCGACACCGCCGAGGAGACCATCGACTACCTGCGCGCGAAGGGCGAGAAGGTCGGCCTTGTCAAGGTCCGCCTGTACCGTCCGTTCGTCAACACCAAGCTCTCCGAGGCCATCCCCGCGAGCGCGAAGACCGTCTCGGTCCTCGACCGCACGAAGGAGCCCGGCGCCATCGGCGAGCCGCTTTACCTCGACGTCGTCGCCGCCCTGCACGAGACCGGCCGCGACAACATCAAGGTCTTCGGCGGCCGTTACGGCCTCGGCTCGAAGGACACCCCGCCGAGCACCATCATCGCCGTCTACCGCAACGCGCAGAGCGCGGAGCCGAAGCGCGAGTTCACGATAGGCATCACCGACGACGTCACGAACCTCTCCCTGCCGATAACCGAGAACCCGGTCACCACCCCCGAGGGAATCGTCAGCTGCAAGTTCTGGGGCCTCGGCTCGGACGGCACCGTCGGCGCGAACAAGAACGCGATAAAGATAATCGGCGACCACACCGACAAGTACGCTCAGGCTTACTTCTTCTATGACTCGAAGAAGTCGGGCGGCATCACCGTCTCGCACCTGCGCTTCGGCGACGTTCCGATAAAGAGCACCTACTACATCTCCCAGGCCGACTTCGTCGCCTGCCACAACCAGTCCTACATCGGCAAGTACGACATGGTCGAGGACGTCCGTCCCGGCGGCACCTTCCTTCTTAACTGCGCATGGGACCAGTCGGACATCGGCGAGCACCTGCCCGCAAAGGACAAGCGCTACATAGCCGAGAACGGCATCAAGCTGTATGTCGTCGACGGCGTGAAGATAGCAAGGGAGATCGGCCTCGGCGGCCGCATCAACATGATCCTCATGAGCGCGTTCTTCACCCTTTCTAAGATACTCCCGCTCGAGGACGCCATTCAGTACATGCGTGACGCCGTCGTCGCGAGCTACGGCCGCAAGGGCGAGCAGGTCGTCAACATGAACTACGCCGCTATCGACGCCGGCAAGGACGCCATCGTCGAGATCACCGTTCCGGAGGAGTGGAAGAACGCCGTCGACACCGAGGAGCCGAAGCTCGCCACCGGCGACCGCAAGGACCTCGTCGACTTCGTCAACAACGTCATGAACCCGGTCAACGCCCAGCGCGGCGACAAGCTGCCTGTCTCCGCCTTCGTCGGCGCTGAGGACGGCCACTTCCCGCAGGGCAGCGCCGCTTACGAGAAGCGCGGCATCGCCGTCGACGTTCCGAAGTGGATACCCGAGAACTGCATCCAGTGCAACCAGTGCGCGCTCGTCTGCCCGCACGCCGTCATCCGTCCGTTCGCCCTCAGCGAGAGCGAGGTCGCGAACGCTCCGGCCGGCATCCAAGTGAAGAAGATGATGGGCAAGGGCCTCGAGGGTCTGAGCTTCGCCATCATCCCGTCGGTCTACGACTGCACCGGCTGCGGCGCCTGCGTCAACGTCTGCCCGGCCAAGAACAAGGCCCTCGAGATGACCTCTTTCGAGACCATGGCCGAGACTCAGCCGATATTCGACTATGCGTTCAGCACCGTCACCGACAAGCCCGAGGTCCACGAGACCTTCAAGCAGGACACCGTCAAGGGCTCGCAGTTCAAGCAGCCGCTGCTCGAGTTCTCGGGCGCGTGCGCGGGCTGCGTCGAGCCGGCTTACGCCAAGCTCGTCACCCAGCTCTTCGGCGACCGTATGCTTATCTCGAACGCCACCGGCTGCTCGTCCATCTGGGGCGGCAGCGCTCCCGCCACTCCGTACACCGTCAACAAGGAAGGTCACGGACCCGCGTGGGCAAACTCCCTCTTTGAGGACAACGCCGAGCACGGCTACGGCATGTATCTCGGCACCGAGCAGCGCCGCGCCAAGCTCGCCGACATCGTGAAGGCCATGGCCGAGGATGAGACCTCGTCCGCCGAGCTGAAGGCCGCCGCAAACGGCTGGCTCGAGAGCAAGGACGACACCGAGGGTTCCAAGACCTCTGCCGCGGCGCTCATCTCCGCGTGCGAGGCTGCAAAGACCCCGCTTGCATGCGAGGTTCTGAAGAGCCGCGACATGCTCGTCAAGAAGTCCATCTGGATCTTCGGCGGCGACGGCTGGGCGTACGACATCGGCTTCGGCGGCCTTGACCACGTCATCGCCTCCGGCCAGGACGTCAACATCTTCGTGTTCGACACCGAGGTCTATTCCAACACCGGCGGACAGGCTTCCAAGGCCTCGCAGATCGGCCAGGTCGCTCAGTTCGCGGCTGCCGGCAAGGTCCAGGCCAAGAAGAGCCTCAGCGAGATAGCGATGAGCTACGGCAACGTCTACGTCGCGCAGGTCGCCATGGGCGCCAACCCCGCTCAGACCGTCCGCGCCGTTGCGGAGGCCGAGAGCTATCACGGCCCGTCCATCATCATCGGCTACGCTCCGTGCATCAACCACGGCCTCAAGGGCGGCATGGGCCGCGCCATGGCCGAGAGCAAGAACGCGGTCGACGCGGGCTACTGGCACCTCTTCCGCTACGACCCGCGCAAGAAGGGCACCGAGAGCGGAGCGTTCCAGCTCGACAGCAAGGCTCCGACCGCGAGCTACAAGGACTTCATCAAGGGCGAGGTCCGTTACTCCAGCCTCGAGCGCTCCTTCCCGCAGCGTGCGGCGGAGCTGTTCGACAAGGCCGAGGTCTCCGCGGCCGAGCGCTACGAGAAGCTCGTCAAGCTCCAGGAGCTCTACAAGGGCTAAAAGCGACACGGCAGAAACGCCGTCATCACAGTACAGCAAAAGAGCCGGCGGAAAGTAATTTCCGCCGGCTCTTACATTGTGCCAATGAAAACCACCGGCTTTGCCGGTGGAGGTGCCCCGTAAATAAGCTTTAGCTTCAAGCATCGAGCGAAGCGAGCCGTTAACAGAAAACTTTCAATAACAGAAAGTGTAGTTAGAACAAAAGCTGCCCGTTTACGGGCTGCGGGGCAAGTGATGCAAATGAGATAAATTCAGTGCGTCTTGAGACGCTTGCCGGTAATAGGCCTTTCTAGAGGCAACTCAAGCCTCCGGCTTCGCCGGAGGTCCTGACTGACAAAAACCTCGCAGAGTTTTGCACCGGTAGGCGTAAAATCAAGGTGGATTTGTTTTTTTTTCGGCGGCGTGTACAATGCGCCCGCAAACCTTTACCGCATCCGGCCGTCTACCTGGCGCATCAGACCTCGGCACTCCGTGCCGACGTCCCAACATTGTACAAATCGAAGCGGAAAAAACACCTCTCGCGGAGCGTGCGTCGAAGCGCCGCAGGCGCACTCCGCGCCTGTTCGCGCGATTAAAGTTGCTTGCCACGGGCAAGCAACTTTGCGCAGGCAAATTCTGCACTGTGTTTTGCTTTGCCCGCGAAGCGGGTAAAGCTCACGAGGGCTGAATGTGCTCCGATGAGAAATATGTCGGCGCCCTCGTGTTCCGCACGAGCATTTTAATTAAAAGGGCTCCCACGCGGTCGCAGACCGCGTGGGAATTGCGCAGCGAGTGCGATTCGCCGCGATAAATTATTAAAATCGCTCTTGTATTATTGTGAAAACAGTTATATAATATATTTAGAATAGGGCGAGTCCCATTACAAGAGGAGGATCAGTTATGAAGTTTTTCAAGAACATCGTGGTTTTCGGCGTCGGCGCTGCCGTCGGATATCTTGTAGCTACCAATCATGTGGAGATAAATCTCAATGCCGAGCCCATTGTCGGGAAGATAAAGAGTAAGATCGACGAGATAAAGAACTCCAAGTGCCATTGCGAGGACGACGAGTGCTGCTGCGGCGACTGCTGCTGTGATGACGACGAGTGCTGCTGCGACGACGAGACCTGCTGCTGCGGCGAAGAGCATGAGGAGGAGACTCCCGAGAGCGGCGAGGACACCGAGCCCGACGACGGAGACGACGAGTAAGGAGGCCGCGCGATGGCAGCAAACATCGGCAAGGCACCGAAAGGCCGCAGGAACCTCACCGGTCTGTGGCTGGCTCTGGCGTTTGGCGCGGGGCTCACTGTCGGACTGATATGCAGGGGCGGCTTCGGCTGCAACAACGGCAATACGATAAATCATTATCACTGGACCGAGGACGACTTCCCGATACCGGACGCCGGTGCGGGTGAGCCGGAGAGCTGCGAGTGCTGTCCGGAGGAGAAGGCGGAGCAGGATACGGAGGACGGTCCTTCGGATGAATGATGCCCCGGCATCCTCATGACAAATAGGTTAAAACGGAGGGTATACACCCTCCGTTTTTATGTATTTATTCCTGTTGCGCAAAACGTCGACATATTGTAAAATATATGCGGACTTTTATTTTGTGAGGTGCTCTTATGGGAGTGTTCCGGGCATATACCGAGAGACGGGAGGGCTTCGCCCTCGAGGCGGAGGCTCTGCGTCAGGACCTTCGCGAGGCGCTCGGGGCGGAGATACCGTCCCTGCGCATATTCAACAGATACGATCTCGAAGGCGTGGAGCGTGAGGTATACGAAGCGGCGAAGGCCGGCGTGCTCGCGCGCGCGCAGACCGATATCTGCTATGACGAGGAGATGCCCGAGATACCGGGCGCCCACACGGTGTTCGCGGTAGAGCCGCTGCCCGGTCAGTACGACCAGCGCGCGGACAGCCTCGCACAGTGCATACAGATGATGACCCGAGCCGAACGGCCCGCGTGCGCCGCGGCGAAGGTTTACGTCTTCGGGGCGGAAATTCCGGAGACGCTGCTTGAGCGCATAAAGGCGTACATCATAAACCCCGTCGAGAGCCGCGAGGCTTCGCTCGAGAAACCCGCGACGCTTGCGCGGGAGTACGCGCTTCCGACCGAGGTCGAGACGCTCAAGGGCTTCCGCGCCCTCGACGATGCCGGCCTTGCCGGGCTGCTTGAGTCGAAGGGACTCGCGATGGACATCGCGGACCTCAGGTTCTTCCAAAACTACTTTGCGGAGGAGGGGCGCGACCCGACGATAACCGAGCTCCGCGTCGTCGACACCTACTGGTCGGACCACTGCCGCCACACCACCTTCGGCACCGAGCTCCGAAATATCGTGATAGACGACGCGCGCGTCCGCGCGGCGTTTGAGCAGTACCTGAAGGAGAGGGCGGAGGCGCGCGGAGAGGCGGAGGCCGCCGCACGTCCGATAACCCTCATGGATATCGCCACCGCCGCCGCGAAGGTGCTGAAGAAGCGCGGCGTCCTCAAGGACCTCGACGAGTCTGAGGAGATAAACGCCTGCTCCGTGAAGGTACGCGCCAAGGTTGACGGCGAGGAGCAGGACTGGATACTCATGTTCAAGAACGAGACGCACAACCATCCCACCGAGATAGAGCCGTTCGGCGGAGCCGCGACCTGCCTCGGCGGCGCGATACGCGACCCGCTGAGCGGGCGCAGCTACGTCTATCAGGCGATGCGCGTCACCGGCGCGGGCGACCCGACCGTCCCCGCGAGCGAGACCATCCCCGGCAAGCTGCCCCAGAGGAAGCTCACCGTCACGGCGGCGCAGGGCTACTCGTCCTACGGCAACCAGATAGGTCTTGCTACCGGACATGTGGACGAGCTCTATCACCCGGGATACGTCGCGAAGCGCCTCGAGATAGGCGCGGTCGTCGGCGCGGCTCCGGCGGAGAACATCCGCCGCGAGCGTCCCGCGCCCGGCGATCTCATAATCCTGCTCGGCGGACGCACCGGGCGGGACGGTATCGGAGGCGCTACAGGCTCTTCTAAGTCGCACACGGCAAAGAGCCTCGAGACCTGCGCGGCGGAGGTGCAGAAGGGCAACCCGCCGGAGGAGCGCAAGCTCCAGCGCCTCTTCCGCTCGAAGGAGGCGGCGGCGATGATAAAGCGCTGCAACGACTTCGGCGCGGGCGGCGTGTCGGTCGCGATAGGCGAGCTCGCGGACGGACTTGTAATAGAGCTCGACCGTGTACCGCGCAAGTACGAGGGCCTTGACGGCACCGAGCTCGCGATAAGCGAGTCGCAGGAGAGGATGGCGGTCGTCGTCGCCCCGGAGGACGCGGAGAAATTTGCGGCGCTCGCGGCGCGCGAGAACCTCGAGAGCACCGTCGTCGCGACGGTGACGGAGGAGCCGCGCCTCCGCATGAACTGGAACGGAAAGACCATCGTGGACATCAGCCGCGCGTTCCTCGACACCAACGGCGCGAAGCGCTCCGCCGAGGTACACGTCCTCCCGGCGGAGAAGCTGCCGGAGAGCATACGCGGCCTGAGAGAGCTCACACGCTCGCTCCCCGTCGCCTCGAAGCGCGGACTTGTGGAGCGGTTTGACGGCACGATAGGCGCCGGCTCCGTACTCATGCCCTACGGCGGAGCGGCGCAGCGCACTCCCGCCCAGGCCATGGCGGCGCTCCTGCCGGCGAAGGGGGAGACCTCCACCTGCTCGGTGATGGCCTACGGCTTCGACCCGTATCTCACGAGCGCCGACCCGTTCGAGGGCTCGCAGCGCGCGGTCGTCGCATCGGTGGCAAAGCTCGTCGCGAGCGGGTGCGACGCGCACCGCGCATACCTCACCTTCCAGGAGTATTTCGAGCGCCTGCGCGACGACAGCACCCGCTGGGGAAAGCCGTTCGCGGCGCTCCTCGGCGCATACACCGCGCAGATAGGCCTCGGCGCCGCCGCGATAGGCGGCAAGGACTCGATGAGCGGCTCCTTCAACGAGCTTGACGTCCCGCCCACGCTCGTGAGCTTTGCCATAGCCGCGGCGGACGCCCGGGACATAATCACCCCGGAGTTCAAGAGGGCGGGGGAGAACGTCTACCTTGCCTCGACGGCGGAGACGGCGGACTTCGCCGCGCACCTCGCCGCGTGGGACGGCGTTCACTCGCTCATGCAGTCGGGAAAGGTCACGGCGGCGTGGGCCGCCGGCACCGGCACCGTCGCGGAGGGCATCGTGAAGATGAGCTTCGGCAACCATGTGGGCTTTGCGGGCGCGGGGTCGTTTGACGGATGGTACGAGCGGTTCCCGGCGGGACTTATCCTTGTCTCGCCCGAGGAGCTGGAATATACGAAGATAGGCGTCACGACCGGTGACGGAAATGTCTCGCTCGGCGGCGAGACTGTCGCGATAGACGACCTGCTCCGCGAGTGGGAGGTGCCGCTCGAGGGAGTGTTTCCGACGCGCGCCGAGGCCGCGGGGGAGGCTCCCGCGGCGGACTGCCGCGAGGGCTCGCCCGTAGTACGGCGCGAGCGCGCCGCGCGCCCGAAGGCGGTGATCGCGGCATTCCCCGGCACGAACTGCGAGGAGGACACCGCGCGCGCCGTCGAACGTGCGGGCGGCGATGCGGAGATAGTCCTTGTCCGCAACCTCACTCCCGCGTACCTCGAGGAGAGCGCGGCGGAGCTCGAGCGAGCCATACGTTCGGCGCAGATGCTCATTCTTCCCGGCGGGTTCTCCGGCGGCGACGAGCCGGACGGCTCCGCGAAGTTCATAGAGGCACTTTTCCGCAGCCCCGCGATAAGCGATGCCGTCGCCGAACTGCTTGAGAAGCGCGACGGACTGATGCTCGGTATCTGCAACGGCTTCCAGGCGCTCGTGGCGCTCGGACTGCTTCCCTACGGAAGGATAACGCCGGAGAGTCCGTCCGCGCCGACGCTCACCCACAACCTGATAGGCCGCCACCAGTCCCGCTACGTCCGGACCCGCGTGGGTTCGACGAAGAGCCCGTGGCTCGCGAAGATGCAGGTGGGTGACGTCCACGCCGTGCCGATAAGCCACGGCGAAGGGCGGTTCGTTGCACCGGCGGACGTGCTCGATTCGCTTCTCCGCCACGGACAGATAGCCTTCCAGTACGCGGACGGGAACGGCGTTCCGACGATGGATGCGGAATTTAACCCGAACGGTTCGATGTATGCAATAGAGGGAATAATCAGCCCGGACGGACGCATACTCGGAAAGATGGGTCATACCGAAAGAAGCGGGAAGTGGCTCGCGCAGAACATCCCGCTCGAGAAAAAACAGCCGGTATTCGAGGGCGGCGTCGCGTATTTCAGGGACTGACTCCGCGCCTCCGCGCCGCAAATGTTATAACATTTAAAATCTTTTGTTTCGGTTTTTTACAAAAGGGAGCGATTATCGCTCCCTTTTGCCTATCGTGAAGTTCACTCTCATATTTTCAACGCAATTTGCAAAGAATTTGCACAAAAAGGCTTGCGCCTACCGCGCCGATATTGTATAATAACTACTATCGGAACATTTCTATGTTCATGCATGCATAAACATCAACTGGGGAGGAAATAGAATGCTCAAGACCGAAAACATACGCAACGTCTGCGTAATGGGACACGGAGGCGACGGCAAGACCTCGCTTGTGGAGAGCCTGCTGTACGTCACCAAGGGAACAGACCGTCTGGGCAAGGTCGCCGACGGGACCACGGTGTGCGACTTTGACCCGGAGGAGATAAAGCGCCAGATCTCGATTTCTTCCACTCCGGTGCCGGTCGAGTACAACGGCTGCAAACTCAATATAATGGATACTCCCGGATATTTCGACTTCGAGGGTGAGGTTTTGCAGTGCCTCCGCGTTGCGGACGCGGGCGTCATAGTGCTCACCGCCAAGGGCGGGGTGCAGGTAGGCACCGAGAAGGCGTGGAAGCGTTTAAGCGACCGCAAGCTGTCGAAGATATTCTATATCTCGAAGATAGACGAGGAGAACGCCGACTATATGAAGGCGTTCGGCGAGCTGCGCGAGAAGTTCGGCATTTCGGTCTGCCCGGTGCTCATGCCGATAATGAACGGCGACAAGATGACCGGTATAGTGGATATCATCCGCAAGAAGGCCATGCGCATGAACGGCCTCAACCGCGAGGAGATACCCATGCCCGCCGGCATAGAGGGTCAGATCGAGGAGCTCCGCGCGATGCTCTCCGAGAGTGTTGCGGAGACGAACGAGGAGTATATGGAGAAGTTCTTCGAGGGCGAAGAGTTCACCGAGGAGGAGTTTGTCACCGGCGTCCGCACCGGCGTCCGCGAAGGCTCGATATGCCCGGTGTTCTGCGGCTGCGCTCTCACCGGCATCGGGTCGATGACGCTGCTTCAGGGTCTCGTTGACTACGCTCCGTCGCCGCTCGAGGGACATGAGGAAATAGACCCGGCCGGCAAGCCGTCCGCCCTCGTCTTCAAGACCGTGAGCGACCAGTACGGCAAGTTCTCCTTCTTCAAGGCCATGAGCGGAACGATAACCCCCGACCTCACCCTGGAGAATCCGCGCAGCGAGCAGCGCGAGAAGCTCGGCCACATCTACACCGTCAAGGGCAAGAAGAACACCGAGGTGAGCGAGGTCGTCTGCGGCGACATCGGCGCGGTCTCCAAGCTCGTCGCCACCCGCACGGGCGACACGCTCCGCGACCCGGGCAGCGACGTCGTGTATGACGGCATCGAGTTCCCGGAGCCCTGCTACTCGATGGCTATCCTTCCGATAGCCAAGGGCGGCGAGGAGAAGATAGCCTCCGGCCTCACGAGGCTCGCGGAGGAGGATCCGACCTTCACCGTCACGAACAACGCCGAGACCCACCAGATGGTTCTCAGCGGTATGGGCGATATCCACATCGACGTCCTCCGCTCCAAGCTCAAGAGCAAGTTCGGCACCGACACGACCCTCGAGGTTCCGCGCGTCGCTTACCGCGAGAAGATACGCAAGAAGGTCAAGGTCCAGGGCAAGCACAAGAAGCAGTCCGGCGGCCACGGCCAGTACGGCGACGTATGGATAGAGTTTGAGCCGCAGGAGGAGAGCGAGGACCTCATCTTCGAGGTCAACATATTCGGCGGCTCGGTCCCGAAGAACTTCCACCCCGCGGTCGAGAAGGGCCTGCGCGAGTGCATCACGAAGGGCGTCCTTGCCGGATACCCGGTCGTCGGCCTGAAGGCCACGCTTGTCGACGGAAGCTATCACGAGGTCGACTCGAGCGAAATGGCGTTCAAGACCGCCGCGTCGCTTGCGTACAAGGCCGGTCTCGCGCAGGCGAACCCCGTCATCATGGAGCCGATAGGCTCGCTCAAGGTCTATATCCCGGACTCCAACCTCGGCGACATCATCGGCGACATGAACAAGCGCCGCGGCCGCGTCCTCGGCATGACCCCGATCGAGGGCGGCATGCAGCAGGTCGACGCTGAGGTCCCGATGGCCGAGATGACCACCTACTCGATAGACCTCCGCTCGATGACGCAGGGCAGGGGCAGCTTCTCGCTCAAGTTCGAGCGCTATGAGGAGGCTCCCGCGAACGTCCAGCAGAAGATAGTCGAGGAAGCGAAGCTCAGCGACGAGGGCGACAACTGAGCTGTTAACACCGTATCATATCCAAGACGACAATATACAACAAATCGGGTGAATGAAATGCACTCATTGAGTTCACCCGATTTTAGTCAGATTACATAAAAGCTCAATGTAACATTTGGATATACTGAGTATATACTTTCACCAACGAATATGTTAAAATTAAATAAACTCGAGAGAGTTAAAAAATGGAGGTATGAAAATGTCTAGTGTCACTCTTAAAAACGTCTACAAGCGTTATTCCGGCGGCGTCACGGCGGTCACCGACTTCAACCTCGAGATCGAGGACAAGGAGTTTATAATCCTCGTCGGACCTTCCGGATGCGGCAAGTCCACCACCCTCCGTATGATAGCCGGCCTTGAGGAGATCACCGAAGGCGAGCTGTACATCGACGGAAAGCTCTGCAACGACGTTCCGCCGAAGGAGCGCGACATAGCGATGGTTTTCCAGAACTACGCTCTGTATCCGCACATGACCGTTTTCGCCAACATGGCGTTCGGCCTGAAGCTCCGCCACCTGCCCAAGGATGAGATCAAGCGCCGCGTCGATGAGGCTGCCCGTATCCTCGAGATAGAGCACCTGCTCGACCGTAAGCCGGCGGCTCTCTCCGGCGGCCAGCGTCAGCGTGTCGCCCTCGGCCGCGCAATCGTCCGCAGCCCGAAGGTCTTCCTGCTCGACGAGCCGCTTTCCAACCTGGACGCTAAGCTCCGTGCTTCGATGCGTACCGAGCTCACCAAGCTCCATCAGAAGCTCGCCACCACCTTCATCTACGTCACCCATGACCAGACCGAGGCTATGACGATGGGTACCCGCATAGTCGTCATGAAGGACGGATTCATTCAGCAGATCTCCGCTCCTCAGAACCTCTATGATAACCCGGTCAACCTGTTCGTCGCGACCTTCGTCGGCACCCCGCAGATGAACACCATCGTCGGCACCGTTGTCGATGAGGGCGGCGTCACCTACATAGAGTTCGGCGAGAGCCGTATAGCCCTCCCGGACAGCAAGGGCCGCAAGCCCGAGGTCCTCGCCTATGTCGGCAAGGAAGTTATCCTCGGCGTTCGTCCCGAGAACATCCATGACGAAGAGATGTACCTCAGCCAGTATCCGGACGCGATAGTCGACGCTGACGTCGAGGTCGTCGAGCCGATGGGCAACGAGAACTATCTGTACCTCGTCTGCGAAGGCCGCAACTTCACCGCCCGTGTCTCCAACCGTTCGACCGCCCGCAACGGCGACAAGATCAAGGTCGCGTTCGAGACCTCGAGGGTCCACCTGTTCGACAAGGACACCGAGCGTACCATCACGAACTGACATACATATACACAGTTTGGCACATAGATAGTATATACAGCCTGCGGTTTTAAGAGTTGATCTCTGCACCCCGTTCTCGTTCGGAACGGGGTGCGTTTTATTTCCAAATCGACTATTTCCAAATCGACGACAGGTTAGAAATCGAGCCGAATTGTTGCGTTTTTTCGCGGCGGGCGAGGGCTGCCGGTTGACATAATTCGGAGACGTGATATGATTTTATCATTGCGCCGCAACGGTTTCAGCCGCGTCGAACTATGTTTTTTGGTTATTTTGCTATATAGGGCTTGAAAAAAAGCTCGAAGTGCGATATTATATATATCGGTTAGAAAACGTTTATCAAACGTCAGGAGGGAAAGACAATGTCAAGCCGAATCTTCCAGTCGATAATGCTGCAAATCAAAGAAGCGTCCGACCGCACCATCGGCGTTATAGACGAGACCGGGACCGTGATAAGCTGCACGGATCTCGGTATAATCGGCAAGCGCCGCAACCTTACTGAAGAGCAGCTCGAGGACATTGCAGACGGCATCGTCCGCGCCGACGGCGCGGTGTTCAAGCCGCTTGCGACCTTTGGCAACAGCTTCGACTTCGCCGCCTTCGTTGAGGGCGACGACGACTTCGCGGTATCCATCTGTCAGATAGCGAGCATCGCGCTGAACGGCGCGAAGCAGTCGCATGACGAGAAGCACGACAAGGCGACTTTCATAAAGAATATCATCCTTGACAACATCCTTCCGGGCGACATCTATGTGCGCTCGCGCGAGCTGCACTTCGATATCGACGTGCCTTACGCCGTGTTCCTCATCCGCCTTGAGGGACGCAACGATCTCGCGGCCGTCGACATGCTCCAGAACATGTTCCCGGACAGACAGCGCGACTTCGTGTTCAGCGTGAGCGAGACCGACATAGCGCTCGTCAAGGAAGTCACGAGCGACACCGACTCAAAGGACCTCATGTCGATAGCAAAGCAGATAGAGGAGACTATCAGCAGCGAGCTCTATATGCGCGCGATGATAGGCATCGGCACCGTGACGGAGCATCTGCGCGAGCTTGCCGGCTCCTTCAAGGCGGCGCAGGTCGCAATAGAGGTCGGCAAGGTGTTCGACAGCGAGAAGGTCATCATCGCCTACGAGAGCCTCGGCATAGGCCGCCTCATCTATCAGCTTCCGACTACGCTGTGCGAGATGTTCCTCAGCGAGGTGTTTAAGAAGAACACGATAGACAGCCTTGACGCTGAGACGATATTCACGATAAACAAGTTCTTCGAGAACAACCTGAACGTCTCCGAGACGAGCCGCAAGCTCTTTGTCCACCGCAACACGCTCGTCTACCGTCTCGAGAAGATAAAGAAGCTCACCGGGCTCGACCTGCGTGAGTTCGACC
Organism: uncultured Clostridia bacterium; assembly: GCA_947630675.1. Lineage (GTDB taxonomy): Bacteria > Bacillota > Clostridia > Oscillospirales > JAAYOS01 > CANRIN01. The sequence continues at coordinate 54,843 of CANRIN010000005.1, forward strand.
ACGCCATAATCTTCAAGGTGGCGCTCATGGTCCGCAAATACCTCGCAAGCAGGGAGCCTAAGTATTGATATGGTCGTTTTCAGCAACGTATCCAAGACCTACGCAAACGGTACAAAAGCACTGAAAGGGATAGACCTCCGCGTTGAGGACGGGGAGTTCGTGTTCTTCGTCGGGCCGAGCGGCTCGGGAAAGAGCACGGTCGTCAAACTGATAACCGCGGAGGTCGACCCCACGGAGGGCGAGATGCTCGTTAACGGCTTCGACCTCTCGAAGCTGCGCCGGCGCCAGATACCTGCGCTCCGAAGGACTATCGGGGTGGTGTATCAGGACTTTCGGCTGATAGAGAATATGACGGTATACGAAAATGTTGCGTTCGCCATGCGCGTCATCGGCGAAGGGTCGCGCAACATCAGTAAGCGCGTGCCGATAATGCTCGACCTCGTCGGTCTCGCCCACAAGAGCCGCCGCTATCCGCGCGAGCTGTCCGGCGGCGAGCAGCAGCGCGTCTCGATAGCGCGCGCGCTCGTGAACAACCCGCAGATCATCATTGCGGACGAGCCGACCGGCAACCTCGACCCGGCACGCTCCGGGGAGATAATGGACCTGCTCCGCAAGATAAACGACCTCGGAACGACGGTCATTGCGGTCACTCACGAAAAGGATATAGTAAACAACTTCGGTAAGCGCGTCGTCGCATTCGACGGCGGAAGAATAGTCAGCGACGCGCGCGACGGGTATTATCAGGTATGAACGGACGCAACTTTATCTACTTTATCAAAGAGGGTATCAAGGGCATCTTCGTGCACGGCTTCATGAGCTTTGCCGCGGTGAGCGTCATCGTGGCGTGCCTCATCATCACCGGCAC
>CANRIN010000006.1 GCA_947630675.1 uncultured Clostridia bacterium
CGTAGAGGTCCGGCCTCATGGACACGGCGCGAGACAATGTCCCGCGCCGTGTCCATGAGGCCGGACCTCTACGCCGCATACCTACACGTCTCATCGCAGTGGGACGGAGATTATGCGCCTCTCGCGGAAAACCGGGTGGCGGTCTACATCTTCATGGGCGAGGACGACGAGTACTACGGCTCCGGGCGCGCAAGAGACGCCTATGCCGGTCTGACGGAGGCTTACCGTTCGGCGGGAATGACGGATAGTGAGATCGACGGGCTCATCGTCCTCAACATCCCCGGCGCAGACTGGTTCAGCGAACGCGGCGTCACAAATCAGCACGGCGGCGGGAACCTCATCTTTGAGGACATGAGTGTCCTTGAGTGGATAACCGGCAACGGAGCGCCGCATTTTTGGGACGTTCCGGAAGGCTCCGAGTATGCCGAGGCAGTGAAATACGTCTATGAGCGCGGCCTGATGGCGGGCACGGGGACGGACACCTTCGCGCCCGACGCGCCCCTGTCCCGCGCGATGATAGTCACCATCCTCCACCGGGCGGAGGGAAGCCCGGAAGCGCCCGCGGCGGATTTTAGTGACGTGCCCGGCGGCACATGGTACAGTGAATCCGTCGGTTGGGCGGCGGAGCGCGGAATAGTTTACGGGGTAGGCGGAGGGCGTTTCGCCCCGGATGCGGCTCTGACACACCAGCAGCTTGACTTGATTTTATCCCGTTTCTCCGGGGACGGCACCGGGGTTTGGGATCCACAGGGAGACAATACAACAGTGACACGCGGGGAGGCGGCACAGAGACTCATGGAATACTTTGAAAATCGGGACGCGGCGGCGAAGCCGCACCTCGGAGACCTGCCGGAGGCGTATTCCTACGGCGAGTGGTCCTTTGAACTTATGAACAGGAAGCTCCCGGAACCCAAGGACGGCGCGACGGTGCTGAACACCGCCGCAGACCCCACGGACATACAGGTGCTCTACCTCTGGGAGGAGGGAAACGTCCCTGCGGTGACGGATTTCACCCCCGGCATGACCGGTTACTTCGATAACTGGGACTTCCGCCCCTATGTAACGGCCATCCCCGTTCGGGACGGTGTGACGCCCAAGGGTGCGGTGGTGCTGATGGCCGGAGGAGCCTATCAGTTCCGAGGAAACTATACGGATTCCCTGCCCGTGGCCGACGCGCTTCGGGAGCTGGGGTTTGTGACGTTCATCGTGGATTACCGCCTTCATCCTTACAATCAGGAGGAGGGCGCGCTGGATGTGGCGCGAGCCGTGCGCTGGATACGGAAAAACGCGGACGTGTACGGCTTTGACCCTGACAATATCGCCGTCATGGGCTTCTCGGCGGGAGGCATTCAGGCGGGCGAGTTCCTGATGCACTACGACGAGGATGTGACCGGCGATGCGTTCGACCCGGAGTATATCCCCGACGAGCTGGACAAGGTTCCTGCCCACGCCACGGCCTGCGGTATGATATATGCCTTCTACGGCCGCCTCAGCGTCGGCAACATGGACCCGGACTGGCTCCGGGGCGGCGATCTTCCGCCCACCTTCTACTGCTATGGCACCGAGGACCCCTTCTACCGGCAGTTTGAACAGCAGTACGCCGTTCTGGAGGGCATGGGACACCCGGTGGATAGAGTCGTATTGCAGGACTGGCCGCACGGCTTCGGTGCCGCGGGCGGCTGGGTCGAGACCTACGCCGACTGGCTTGAAAGCGTCTGGAATTCTTAAAGGAGGAACTTCACATGAAAAAAGCACTCTCGATAGTTCTTGTCCTCTGTCTCCTGCTGAGTCTTGCCGCCTGCGGCGGCGCGGGAGAGTCGGGAAGCGGCACACCGTCCGCCCCGCCGGAGGAAACCGATACGCCCGCCCCGTCTGCCGGAACCGGCGAACCGTCCGGCACGGAGCCGTCCGAAACGCCTTCCGAAGCTCCCGGCACTGAGGAAACAAGTGCAAAGACGCTAGTTGTCTACTTCTCCGCCACTAACAACACCGAGGCTGTCGCGGGATACATCGCGGACGCGGCGGGCGCGGATATATTTGAGCTTATCCCGACCGAGCCCTACACCGCAGACGACCTGGACTGGACCGACCCGGACAGCCGCGTATCCCGCGAGCATGACGACGAGTCCCTGCGCGTGACAGAACTTGAAAACTCCGTCCCCGACAACTGGAGCGAATACGATACGGTATTCGTCGGCTACCCGATATGGTGGGGCGGGGCGGCGTGGCCGATGAACGGGTTTGTCACCGCCAACGACTTCACCGGCAAGACCGTCATACCGTTCTGCACCTCCGCTTCCTCCGGCATGGGCGAGAGCGGCGAGCTGCTCGCGCAGATGGCCGGTACCGGCGACTGGCAGGAGGGTCGGCGCTTCAGCTCCGGCGTCTCCGAGGACGAGGTCGCGGAGTGGGTCGATTCCCTCGGTCTTACTTCCGGCGGCACGAGCATGGTCTACTTCACCTCAGACATCTCCCCGGAGGGATTGATGAAGGTCTATGAGGCGCTCGGCGTGGAGCTTACCGGCGATAATATCGCGGTAAAACTCTCCACCGGCGAACCGCCCGCATCGAACTACCTCGACCCCGACCTCATCCGCGACCTTGTGGAGCATGTCGACGGCACTATCGTGGAGTGCAACACCGCCTACGGCGGTTCCCGCTCCGAGACCGCCATGCACTATCAGGTGGCGGAAGACCACGGCTTTACCGACCTCGGCAAGGGCTTTGTCATCATGGACGAGGACGGCGAGTCGATGATTCTTCCCGTGGAGGGAGGTCAGCGTCTCACGGAGAATTACGTCGGCGCGCACTTCGGGGACTTTGACGGCTTCCTCGTGCTGTCCCACTTCAAGGGGCATATGATAGCCGGCTTCGGCGGAGCGATAAAGAACATATCCATCGGCATCGGCTCTCAGGAGGGCAAGAACCTGATACACACCGCAGGCCGCAGCCACACGAGCTGGTTCGGCGGTGAGCAGGACGCCTTCCTCGAGTCGATGGCGGACGCCGGAAAGTCGGTCGTGGATGCTCTCGACGGCAACATCCTGTTTGTTAACGTGATGAACCGCCTGTCGATCGACTGCGACTGCAACGGCCGCCCGGCCGAGCCGGACATACACGACATCGGCATCCTCGCTTCCACCGACCCGGTGGCGCTCGACCAGGCCTGTCTCGACCTCATCTACGAGGCGGAGGGCAATGAGAGCTTTGTCCGCCGCGTTGAGGGGCAGAACGGCGCTCATGTCCTCGAGGCCGGCGAGGCCATCGGGCTCGGGAGCCGCACCTATCAGCTTGAAAACATAGACGAGTAAAATTCAGACTCAAGAAAGGAGTGACAGAGCTTGGAACAGATATGGGAAGTGCTCCGGCGGGAATTTGTCTATGTGTGGTACTACTTTACCATCCAGTTGCGGCAGATAGCCCTCTACTACGTCCTCGGCATCGTCCTCGGCTCGGTCATCTCCGTATTCGTCAAGGACCGCATACACGGACTGTTCCGCGCGTTGGGCGACAGGAAGCTCGGCGTCCTGGGCGTCATTCCGGCAAGCATCCTCGGCATCGCGTCGCCGCTCTGCATGTACGGGACCATACCGCTCGCGGCGTCCTTTTCGAGGAGCGGCATACGGGACGACTGGCTCGCGGCGTTCATGATGAGCTCCATTCTCCTGAATCCGCAGCTTATTATTTACAGTACGGCGCTCGGTCCCGCGGCGCTGACGATAAGGATAGCGTCCTGCTTTATATGCGGATGCGTGGCGGGCATTCTTATCCGGGTATTCTATAAGGACAAACCGTTCTTCGATTTCACCGGCTTTGACGAGCCTCACAACCACGACACCGACCCGAATCTGTTCCTGCGGCTTGTCAAGAACATCGGCAGGAACATCAAGGCGACCGGCCTCTGGTTCCTCGTAGGCATCCTGCTGTCGGCGCTGTTCCAGAGGTATGTCCCAGCGGATAAGTTCGCCGCTCTCTTCGGCAAGACTAACGAGGGCTTCGGTGTACTGATGGCAGCGACCATCGGCGTCCCGCTCTACGCCTGCGGAGGCGGGACTATCCCGCTCATACGGGAATGGCTCTACTCCGGCATGAGCATGGGGAGCGCGGCGGCGTTCATGCTCACCGGACCTTCGACGAAGATAACGAACCTCGGCGCGCTCAAGATAGTTTTGGGTATGAAGCGGTTCCTGCTGTACCTCGCATTTATCATGCTGTTCTCGTTTGTGACGGGAATGGTCGTCAATCTCATCATGTGAAAAATCAGACCGGAGAAGGTGAAGATAATGGATAGACCGACTGTGATATGCCATATGCTTACGGCGCTCGACGGGAAGATAGACGGACAGTTCTTCTCCGCGCCAGAAACGATGCCCGCGCTGAAGAAATACGGCGAGGTGCGGGAGTTTTACGACTGCCCCGCCACCGTCTACGGAACGACCACGATGGCGGAGGGCTATGCGGACGGGTTCGTGTACGACCTGCCGGAAAGCGCGGCAAGGTTCCCCCGCGAGGACTATATCGTGCAGAGCGACGTGAAGCGCTACATAGTGTCGCTTGACGGCGAGGGCATTCTCAGGTGGCACGGAAAATATCTCGAAAGGAAGGGCCGTCCGAAAGCCCATGTTATCGAGGTGCTGACGGAACAGGTGCCTGACAGCTATCTTGCGTATCTGCGCGGCTTCGGGATCTCCTACATCTTTGCCGGAGAGGAGACCATCGACTGTGCTCTGCTGTTGCGGAAGCTCAAAGCGCTTTTCGGCATCGACCGCGTTCTACTCGCCGGAGGCGGCGTGACAAATCAGGCCTTCGCCGCGGAGGGGCTTATCGACGAGCTCAGCATCGTTCTCGCGCCCACGGCGGACGGCGAGAGCGGCGCGGCTTCGCTATTTGAAACGGGCGGATTTTCTTCCGCCGCGCCGATGGCGTATTCTCTGGAGTCAGTGGAGGTCGTCGAGAAGGACACGTTATGGCTTAGGTACAAGGCCAAAGCAAAAGGAGGATATGCAAAATGAAAACATGGCTCATCACGGGATGCTCAAGCGGGATCGGCGCGGGCATCGCCAAGGCGGTGCTCGCCCACGGCGACAATGCGGTTGTCACCGCGCGGAAGCCCGAAACTCTTACGGCGCTCACGGAGGGCTATCCCGAGACGTCCCTTGCCGTGAAGCTCGACATCACCTGCGCGGAGGACATCCGCAGCGCGGTGCAGGCGGCAAATGAGAAGTTCGGCCGCATAGACGTGCTCGTCAACAACGCGGGCTACGGCTACCGCGCGGCGGTGGAGGAGGGCGAAGCGGACGAGGTCGCTCTGCTGTTCCAAACGAACGTGTTCGGCCCGGTGGAGCTCATCAAGGCGGTGCTCCCGACGATGCGCGCACAGAAGAGCGGCGTGATTTTGAACGTCTCGAGCATCGCGGCGGCGCGCTCCGGCATGGGCTCCGGCTACTACGCCGGGAGCAAGGCTGCTCTGGAGCTCATCACGGACGGGCTGATGAAGGAGACAGCGCCGCTCGGCATAAAGGCCGCGATAGTGGAGCCGGGTTCCTTCCGCACGCACTTCTACGACACGTCCTTAAAGGGCAGCGCCGTCAAAATAGACGACTACAATGAGACGTCCGGCAAGAACCGCAAGGAGAACGTCGTAAATCTCGGAAATCAGCCCGGCGACCCAGAAAAGGCCGGCCGCGTGCTGGTAGAGGTCGTGGAGGGCGGAACTCTCCCAAAGCGGCTGCTCCTCGGAAGCGACGCGGTTCGCGTCGTCCGCGCGGAGACGGAAGACCGCCTCCGCGAGATCGCCGAGTGGGAACACATCAGCAGTAAAACCGATTTTGCCGCCGGGGAGTGACAGGGAAGTCTTTCCTTTTTGCGCAAAATGCGGTATACTGGAATAAAATCAACATAAGGAGTGAATCTTCATGAGAAAGAATTTCGGATCTAAGCCGTGGGTCTATCCCCAGCCGGTGCTGATGATAGGCACCTATGACGAGAACGGCAAGCCCAACCTGATGAACGCGGCATGGGGCGGCCAGTACGACTCGAAGGAGGTCATGCTGTGCCTCAGCTCCCACAAGACCACCGACAACATCAAGCTGAAAAAGGCGTTCACCGTGAGCTTCGCGACGGCGGCAACGGTCGTCCCGTGCGACTATGTCGGCATCGTTTCGGCAAACAAGGAGCCGGACAAGATGGAAAAAGCGGGCTTTACGACAACTAAGAGCGAGTTCGTGGACGCGCCCATCATCAACGAGCTGCCGCTGACGCTCGAGTGCAAACTTAAGAAGTTCAATGAGGACGGCGTCGTGGTGGGCGAGATAGTCAACGTCAGCGCCGACGAGAGCATCCTCACCGACGGCAACGTGGACTACAAAAAGCTAGACGCTATCATCTTCGACCCGACGAGCGCCGCGTATATCCGCCTCGGCGAGAAGGTAGGCAACGCCTTCCGGGACGGGAACAAGCTGAAATAAAAAATCTCGCTGCAAATCGCGGGGGCAGACTTTGTCTGCCCCCTTACCAATTTGCAGCGAGGCCGCCGGACAGGGCAGAGCCCTGCCGACGGCAAGCGCTCCGCTTCGCGCCTCGACGGCTTCGCCGTCTTCGACGCGCGCTCCGCGAGAAGTATTTTTCCCGACGTACATGCCGCCGGGAAAAATAAATTGGATTTATTTCGCGCCTATCGGCGCGAAACTCTGCGAGGCTTTTGGCATACTCACAAGAAACCCGCCCGCACGCTTGACGTGCGGGCGGGTATTTTTCCCGGTTCTAACTTAGAGTAATAACTACTGAACCAACCGAGACTTCTGCTGTGCCGCAAATCGGGCTACAATATAGTTACAAACAAACCACGGCAAACAAACTTCAGGAGGTATAGGGTATGGAATACATTACATTGAACAACGGGAACAAAATGCCGATGGCGGGCATCGGGGTGTTTATGATGTCCCCCGCGGAGGCGGAAGCGTCGGTCGAGAGCGCGCTCCGCAGCGGCGTCCGTCTCATAGACACCGCCAACGGCTACATGAACGAGAGCGGCACAGGGCGCGGCATCAAGAAGAGCGGCGTCAAGCGCGAGGACATCTTCCTTGTCACGAAGCTCTGGCCCACGGTCTACGAAAAGGAGACGGCTGTGGACGAGACGCTTGCCCGCCTCGGCACGGACTACATCGACCTGCTGTTCCTGCATCAGCCCACCGCCAACTGGCGCGAGGGCTATCGGAACATCGAAAAGGCCGTGAAGGCCGGTAAGGTAAAGGCCATCGGGCTTTCCAACTTCCCCGACGACCAGCTCCGCGAAGCCATCGACACCATGGAGCTCAAGCCCCAGATGGTTCAGGTCGAGGCGCATCCGTACTATCCGCAGACCGAGCTCAAGCAGCTCCTTTCCGAGAACGGCATGGGTCTCATGGCATGGTATCCGCTGGGTCACGGCGACAAGAGCCTCCAGGAGGAGCCGGTATTCAAGGAGCTTGCAAAGAAGTACGGCAAGTCGAGCGCGCAGATAATCCTCCGCTGGCACATTCAGAGCGGCAATGTGGTGATACCCGGCTCCAAGAACCCTGACCACATCCGCGAGAACATCAACATCTTCGACTTTGTCCTCTCCGACGCGGATATGGCGGAGATAGCAAAGGTGAACAAGAACAAGCGCTACTACACAATGACGCCGGAGATGCTGAACATCTTTGCAAATATGGGACTTGGTCCGGACCTTTGAGCCCGTCCGAAATCGACAGGAGGAATCTCATCATGGAATACACTATTCTGAACAACGGCGTGAAAATGCCTATGGAGGGCTTCGGCGTCTTTCAGGTGTCCGACCCGAAGGAATGCGAGCAGGCGGTGTTGGACGCGATAAGCGTGGGGTACAGGCTCATCGACACGGCGGCGTCCTACCGCAACGAGGAAGCGGTCGGCGCGGCGCTGAAAAAGAGCGGAGCCTGCCGCGAGGACCTGTTCATCACCACAAAGCTATGGGTCGCCGACTCGAGCTACGAGGGTGCAAAGAAGGCGTTTGAGACCTCGCTTCAAAAGCTCGGTCTTGAGTACATCGACCTCTATCTTCTCCATCAGCCGATGGGCGACTACTACGGCGCGTGGAGAGCCGTGGAGGAGCTCTACAAGGAGGGGCGCATCCGCGCGATAGGCGTCTGCAACTTCTACCCTCACATCCTCGCGGACTTCTGCGAGACCGTTGAGATAATCCCGGCAGTCAATCAGGTGGAGCTGCATCCCTTCTTCCAGCAGCCGGACGCGCTGAAGCTCATGAAGGAGTACGAGGTCCAGCCGGAGGCGTGGGGCCCGTTCGCCGAGGGTAAGCACGGCATCTTCACTCACCCGGTGCTCGGTGAGATAGGCGCAAAGTACGGCAAGAGCGCAGCTCAGGTCGCGCTTAGGTGGAACGTACAGCGCGGCGTTGTTGTCATCCCGAAGTCCACGCACCGCGAGCGCATGGAGCAGAACTACAACATCTGGGACTTCACCCTCACCGACGAGGAGATGGCCGCCATATCGCCGCTCGACATCGGCCACAGCGAGATCGTCAACCACTTCGACCCGAACTTCGTCCGCGCGCTCCACGGCCGCTTCGGCAGATAAGCGTCGGGGCGTCCGGCACAACGGCAGCATAACACGCCGAGGCCGTCACATTCGGGAAGGAGCGGACAACAGTGATCCTCTATTTTTCATCCACCGGCAACTGTAAGTACACGGCGGAGCGGATAGCGGCAAGGACGGATGACAGAGCAGTGTCGCTCGGCGCCGAGTACAAAAGCGGGAATTTCGACATCCTGCCCGACAGGGGCGAGCCGCTCGGATTCGTCCTGCCCACCTATTTCGGCGGTCTGCCGTCTATCGTGACGGATCATCTGGAGCGGGCGGAAATCCGGCTGGACGACAGCAACTATGTCTACACCGTGGACACCTACGGCTTCCACTACGGGAACGTCGCTGCGGAGCTTGCGAAGCTCCTGCATGAAAAGACCGGCAGGGAGCAGGATGCGGACTTCCTTCTTCAATCCGTGGACAACTGGGTGCCGAACTTCGACCTCACAGATAGTGACTATGTGCAGTCGGCGCTTAAAAAGGCGGATGAGCTGCTCGAACAGGTCATTTCGGATATCGCCGAGAGGAAGCGCGTCCGAATCAGGGGCGAATGGCCCGCGCCGATGCACCTGATGATGAAAAAGGCATACAAGGGCGCGAGCCGCACAAAAAATTTCACCGTCAGCAATAAGTGCGTTGGATGCGGCAAGTGCGCGGAGCAGTGTCCGCTGGACGTGATAACGGTGAAGGACGGGCGGCCCGTCTGGCTTAAAAAGCGCTGTACGCTCTGTCTCGGGTGCCTGCATGTCTGCCCCGAAAACGCCATCGCCTACACAAAGGCGACCGTAGGCCACGGACAGTATTACAATCCGAAAACCGCAAGATAACGGGCGTCCGGCCCGGTTATGGAATATCCCCGTTCAAAATGCGGAGCGGCAGCGAACCGCCGCCGCCCCGTGCCAATAACACCACTAATATTATCAAGGAGGAAATCATCATGAACGAAAAGCTTATCGAACTCTCTCAGAAATTCTGGAAGGCCATGGAGACCGCCGATGAGGCAGGTATGCGCGCCGTCGCCGACCCGAACTGCAATTTCGTGCATATCGGCATGACCTGCAAGCTCGAGCAGGAGATCGGCGCGTACACGAGCGGGATGTTTAAGCCCACTGAGATAAAGTTCAACAGGCAGACGTCCGAGGTGTTCGGCGACACCGGCATCGTCCTCACCGACTGCAACTACACGCTCCTGCTCGGCGGTCAGCCGACCACCCACCGCTTTGCCGTGACCGAGGTCTTCACAAAGCAGGGCGAGGACTGGAAGCTCGTCACCTTCACCTTCACGGCGCTCGTCTACTGATAAAGGGGGAAATTCTCATGGCAGAGAAGCAGACAGCGGGGCATGACGTACTCGGCGGCCTCGCGCCGCAGTTCGCGCACCTCAACGATGATGTGCTCTTCGGCGAGGTCTGGGCGCGGGAGGACAAGCTCTCCGCGCGGGACAGGAGCCTCGTCACCATCGCGGCGCTGTTTTCGGCGGGTCTATACCCGCAGCTCAAGAGCCACCTCGCGCTCGGCAAGGCACACGGCGTCACCAAAACCGAGGCGGTGGAGCTCGTCACACAGCTGGCATTCTACTGCGGCTGGCCGAAGGCGTGGAGCACGTTCCCGATGATAGCGGAGATATACGGCGAGGATGAGGGCGCTCCGGCAAAGGAGCTCTCCGTCTTCCCGATAGGGCAGAAGAACGAGGCGTTCGCGCAGTATTTCATCGGGCAGAGCTACCTTGCGCCGGTGTCCATGTCGCAGGTGCCGGTGTTCAATGTGACCTTTGAACCCGCCTGCCGAAACAACTGGCACATCCACCACGCGGCGAGCGGCGGCGGGCAGATGCTCATCTGCGTCGCCGGACGCGGCTGGTATCAGGAGGAGGGCAAGGAGCCGCAGGAGCTCCATCCCGGAGACGTCGTGAACATTCCCGCAAACGTCAAGCACTGGCACGGTGCGGCGAAGGACTGCTGGTTCCAGCACCTCGCCATAGAGGGCCCCGGCGAGGGCGGCGGCACCGAGTGGTGCGAAGCCGTCACCGACGACGTCTACTGCAAGCTGGCGTAAAGCTGTAATTTGTTGGATAGGGAACCCACCCGGAAAAGCAGGTATGCTTTTCCGGGTGGGTTTTTGTTCTTATGGTGCCGGGGATTACATGAGACAGCGGCGCTTCAGCTCATTTCTTCTTGTTGATTTGCAAAATGGCACAAAGGAAGTGTTGCGTCTTTGGCGATTACACGCTATACTATTATCATAAATTGTTACTAATTGGCAATAAGAAAGCGATTTGTCGTGATAGATAATGTGAAAGTATAGTAGGTACCACGAATAATCACTTGATTGGTGGTAAATAAACCTGCATATGTTCATATTGTATCGTCGAAACTGTTAGCTGCCTTGGCAAAGGGCAATATAAATTCAAGTAAAATGTGTATAAAGCAACCTGATTATAGGAGGAAATGTTGTGGCTACAATTACAGCAATTAAAGAGCGCATAGCTCAGCTGAATCCCGCCGGTTTTCAGATCCTTTGCGACGCTTATTTATCACGCGAAGGCTATCTTTAATTGAGACTTTTCCTTCCGAAATCATCTCATCTTCACTATAGACATAAACCTCATGCTTTTTAGAATTGTTTTCGCTGGAAACAACGGTTGCAGTAAAGCTCGATGCCATCCTGTCCCTGATGGAGTTCTCCAGCCGGATGAAAGATTATTACGACCTATATTACCTCGCAAATAAGTTTGATTTCGACGGTGCACCGCTGACGGAAGCACTGAAAAAGACCTTGGAAAACCGTGGACACCATTTCACCGCGGAGCAGTTCGAGCAGGTCATGACCTTCGGCAGCGACGCAGAAATGCAGAAGAAATGGAAAGCGTTCTGTCGAAAGATTGATACCAAGACCGATGATTTCGACACAGTGCTGAGAACGATCAAAGCGTCTTTTGACCGGGCCGTATATGGCAGCGGTAGAAAATAAAGAATTTGCTGATAGTTGGTCTGCTTCCAACGGAAAGTGGAATCCAAACGTAGGAATAAAAGAATGATTAGAACTGATATGATTTCAACGATCGGCAGAGCATATCTTACGCGCAATATTGAAAACGACGAATATTGATTGCGCCAATAAGAAGGGAAAAACTATGGCAGGCGAACACATATGGCAACTTCCAATGCTTAGAGGCAAGAATCTTTGCCCAGTATGCGGCAAAGATGTTTTCGAACATAAGTTGTATTCAATTGCCATTACTTATCCAAATCACATAACGAAATTTCATGAATGCGATGTGCTTTACTGTGCAAACTGTGACATTCCCCTAGCGGATGGCAGTGTGGGAAAACAGATTTTCAAGGATACCGGCGCACATATCAGTATTTTCTTGCCCAAGAAACATTGCTCCGTACTGTCCGTGCGCAACCGGATGCACTATCGAAAGCAAAAAACCACACCGCCCGTTCACCCGCGCGAGCACGACTTTCCTTTTGAATTGGTCGGAAATTATTATTCAATTTGGAAATTATCAAAAGCGATTTGTGAGCTTCCTCACGGAGTATCAACCTGTCCAAAATGTCATGAAAAATTGGTGGACGACTATACGCTTATTCCGGTGAATGACAATACGAAAGCGAAGATTCCGGGCAGACTGTGTCCTGTCTGCAAAACCATTTATGTTTCAGATGCGGCTCAAATTGCGCAAATCATGCGTGATAACCCACTCAGTAAGGGCTTTACATTAAATGGCCATGAACTATGGGATGCTGCACAGAAGGAAAAAGAACATCGCCAAAAAGCCAAAGAACAGAAATTGTTTTTTCCAGAAAGGAAAGACTGTCGAAAGTTCCCGGTGCTGTTGTGATGATCTGCACTAAATTTCAGGATCAACCTGTAAAAGAGTATATTATCACAACCTGTAAGGAGGACATGAAAGACCAAGCGATATATCACTATGCCTCCGCTGATGGACGAGAACTTCTAAGCGCAGCGTTTGCACCGACACGGTCCAAGAAAGGCTCACTGCAAGGACGCAGTTTTAGAGTGACGGCAACTGTTTCCGCAGATCGTTACTCAAACGAGTACTTCGAGCAATTGCTTCCGGTAAAACTTAAAATTCAAACGGGCGGTGGTTTTTATTCTTCTGTCAGGAATAAACAGTACGAGATTGTTGACCTTTTGCTGTATTCTCCGTTTGCCGGCCGACATGAAATAATTCGCGCTACACTCGACAAGGAATCAGAATATTGCTTCAGCGACATCCGTCTGTACCGACAATTCGTTAGCCAGTACGGAAATCCGGGCATCCCGCTACTCTTCGGATCCTTGGACTCCAACAACGGCAACGATTGGAACCTGCGAGCAGAGTCAATTCTTAAGCAATTTGGCTATAGCGTCGCAAAATCAGATCATCTATCCGCGGCCAAGCGTCAGAGCATATTATCAGAAGTAATTGACTTGGAGATATTGGATATACCTAAAATTATTTCTTATCTCGATTTCTTTTGCAATAGTCATCATGCAGATAAATACTCCCTTAATCGGTTGCGGTGGCTCGAAGACAGAAAGTTTGTTGAGAACTATAAATCCAACCCCGAACGTTTTTTGATCGCACAGCCAAAAGCAAGAAATAGCAGAAAGTCATAGAACGGCTCACCGTCTGGATCGCAAATAAACGGTAGTCAAAAATGTTGCTGCACATTCTGTGCAAAAAACAAGTTTTCTCTCAAAGTGTCTGTTGCAGAAAAGCATCTATGCCAGAAGTGGAATTACGATTCACTTTAGACTAAACGCTGTATCAGACTCACAAGCTTTTGCGCTTGGCCTCGAAAGCTTGACTAAGTACGAATGGACGCTTGAGGCCAGGGAGGAATACGGCCGCTGCACCAAGTACGGCGGCGATGGGCCAAGGTCCCCTCGCAGGAGTTGAGCGATGCTCTGGTGGACGCCCTCCGGGACAAGCTGGACACAGACGAATAGACAAAAAAGCCCTTACCGACGCTGCCATCGGTAAGGGCATTCAAATATGGATTTTGTCACCTGGAAACCGCAAAAGAACACTTTTTACCTGCAATCCACCGGGGATGCAGAATGAAGCGGTTTGAGGGGAGCGTTATCAAATCGTTATCACGGGAGGGCCTTGAAATCCCGGAACCCTTGCGCTGCAACGGGTCCGGGGTTTCAGATTTGTCATGGTCCTTTCATTTTTTGAAAAAACCTCGTTCCATTGCGCGTCGTCATCAACAAAATTTCATAGCGGCTGCCAAGCTTTTGCTGGCGTCAAAAGTGCCTTTTTTGTCGGCGTCAAAGCCCGTTGTCGGCATCAACGAGGCAAAAAAATTGACCCCGGCAACAAGCGTTGCTGAGGCCATACGCCTTGCGGCGGTACGTCGATTTTTGAAAAATCGGGGGTGCAAGGACATAGTGGCCTCAAGGAGAGTATACCACCCTCCAAGACATTGTGCAAGCCCGAAGTTAGAGGACCCACCGATTTTCTTTTTTCCGCTGATGGCGCAGGGGTTGATATGAACCGGAAAGGTCACACTCCGGCAAAGCACTGCGGCTCTGTGCGCCGCGTCGTGTTGCTGAGAAAGCTGTCGCTGTTCGGCGGCGGCTTTCTTCTTTGTAAGCTGGTCCTTCTGCAGAGGTCTTCGATGGTTTGCGGATTTGGCGAAATTATTTGAAAATATTTTTGAAATCGCTCATATATAGGTCATTTTATTTTACAAGTCAATTCAAAAGTGCTACAATAAGAGTGTAAAGAAAAGCGTTGCTTCTCCGTCCCGGGACAAGCATCAGCTCCGCCCGAATATGCGCTCTTTTCTCGCAAAAAACGACCGCTCTCGACCATAAGCCACCCCCGAGGGACTGTGCTTCTCGGATGACGCTGTTTACTACATACCTTTGGCTTTGGTCAGAGTGCGGATGACACGGGCCGGCGCTGGCTGCAGCGAAAAGCATCGCCGTACTTAAACGATAACCAACTCAGAGGCGCCTACGGCGCAGCATTATATCATATCAGGAGGCAACATTGGAAAATCTAACACGAATTAACAGCTCACCCTATCCGCACAATCTGATTTCGATGATTCTCTACCCGGAGCGCAAAGCCGCTATTGAGGACACGACAGTCTACTCCGACGACCAAATCGCAGGTCTGAACTATCTGCTTGAAAACGCCATTACGGACAGGCTAAAAAGGATGATACTTCTCTGGACCCGCGATGGGCTCTCGCTCTTAGACATTGGCGAATTCTTCGGAGTCACACGTCAGAACATATTTGCCCGTATCTCTTCCGCTCTGCGAGAACTGCGTAAACCGGAAAATCTGATATTTCTCCGGGAAGGGTACAAAGCCGGTATGCGCAACTACGAGACGGTTCACGCGGACGAGATAGCCTTGGCAAAGGCCATTGCAGAAGACCCCAGAGAAAGCCCGCTTCAAACTCTGATTGATTACGGCCTCACGATGCGGTCCTACCATGTGCTTTCTCATGCCGGTCTTAAAACTGTCCGCGAGGTAATGCGAATGGGCCCCTATACGATGTCGAAATTGAGCGGCTGCGGGGCCGCCGGACTTAGGAACATAAGAAGCACTCTGCAGGAGTTCCGGGAAGTTAATGGGCTGGTTTGAGGCTTCGTGCTGTGGCACTTCTGTGTCCTCGCACGCTTCTCCGGTCAGAACCACTTGACGGCTTTTTAACATTGATAAGAAGGTGTATCCGCTACGCGATCCCCCGGCAAGTTTGCCGGGGGATTTTTGCTGTGCAAAGCAGCATGCAGGCTACAAGTGTTTTGCCCGCGATATATGTGGTAGAACTGGAACACAGAAGTGTGTACATCTGCGATTTGGCAAATTATTCATATTTCAGCTCCTGAACTTTTTTAGATATTGCCCACTTGAATTTGCTGCGGATTTCGATTACAATATAATAACAACGTGTGGCGTTTCAACTGCGTAAATCCGGTTGGAAAGCCACACGTTTTTTATTTTACGTCGTGAATAGGAGCAAATCAAATGGCACTAATGAGGACCGCTTGTATCAGTCAGATACTCTACTTTATGTTCAAGGATTATCCCGGATACGGTTTGCGCAATGAAGTCGGTTAAAGAAGGAGCGCCGGACACAAAGCCTCTCCGGATAAAAAATCGAACGACGTTCAAAATCGTCAGTGAAAAATCCGGTCGGATGGTTCCGTCATGATCAAAACCATTAAACAATACAGCACAAACTCTGTAGGCGATTATTGAGATCGATAAACAGAATAATATTGCAATAATGTACAGCGTGTGGCCATCGGCATAAATCCAGCTGAAGCTGCACGCTTTGCTGATGTTATGAAAGGATGTAGTTCTTATGGAAGAAAACACAAATCAGTTTCTTGGGGAAGAGCATATCGGCAAACTGATGCGGAAATATGCACTTCCCTGCACTATCTCACTTTTGGTAGGTGCCCTTTATAATATTGTGGACCAGATTTTTATTGCAAATGCTTCTTATCTCGGTTCTTACGGAAATGCGGCAAATACGGTCGTTTTCCCACTGACAGTTATCGCGCTTGCTATCGCCGTCATGATTGGCGACGGCTGCTGCGCATTTGTGAGTCTCTGTCTCGGTATGGAACGCCCGGAGGCAGCCAGAAAGAGCGTCGGTAATTCCGTTGTTATGATAATTGTCTGCGGGCTGGTGCTTTGTGCGGTCTATCTTATTTTCAGCAATCCGATCGTCGCTATGTTCGGCGGAACCGTTAATGCAGAAACCTTCCGCTATTCAAAGGAATATTTCTTTTACATCACGCTCGGGATTCCGTTTTATATGTTTGGTCAGGCGCTGAATCCCATTATCAGGGCAGATGGCAGTCCCCGCTTTGCAATGGTTTCTACGCTGGCCGGCGCCGTCATCAATATCATCCTCGATCCGATTTTCATTTTCATCTTTAAGTGGGGTATGATGGGGGCCGCCGTGGCAACCGTTCTCGGGCAGATCGTAACCGCTGTTCTCGCGGTTCGGTACATTATGCACATGAAACTGGTGAAACCGGCAAAGTCTGACCTTAAGATGGACGGTATTATTTGCCGGAAAACACTCGTACTTGGCATAACCAGCTTCCTGTCACAGATTTCTCTGGTTGCTGCAATGGCCGCAATCAATAATATGATCAGGAAATATGGCGCGCTTGATACGATTTTCGGGCAGGAGCAGTATGCGCAGATCCCGATGGCGGTGGTCGGAATTGTCATGAAATTCTTTCAAATCGTCATATCTATCGTCGTCGGTATGGCCGCCGGCTGTATTCCCGTTGTCGGATTTAATATGGGCGCCGGAAAGAGGCACCGCGTCAGAGAGCTTTTTACCAAACTGCTGATTGCGGAGGCGGCAGTCGGGGCCGCGGCACTTATCATTGTAGAAATTCTTCCGCAGCAGTTGATCCATATCTTCGGTGCGGCAAATGAAAGTGCCTACTATACAAATTTTGCAGTCAAGGCATTCCGCATTTATCTGTGCATGATAATATTTGCCTGTGTGAATAAAGCGTGTTTTATATTCCTTCAGGCGATGGGGAAAGCAGTATCTTCTACTGTTTTATCGATGATTCGAGAAATCGTTTTCGGAGTAGGTTTCGCTCTGTTGCTGCCTGTTTTCTTCGGACTTGACGGTGTTCTGTATTCCATGCCTTTTTCCGACATTTTGACTTTCGTGATTGCTGTCTGCTTGATTGCAAAGACATATAAAGAATTACGTCGGGAGGTATCGGAAAACGCTTAATGCGTAGTTTGTGGCTGCTTCAGAATCATCTCCAACTGCAAGTAACGGTGAATCTCGCCGCCGGATAGCTGAACTCGGACATCAGACCGTGTTGGCCAGCCGAAGCAACAAGCCGGACGGGACGAAAGTCCCGCCCGGCTTGTTGCATTGCAAACGGTTCTTTTGTAGGCATCCCGTTTCACTCCCTTCTCTAGTTGTTTCAACGGATTAGTAATACCTCAGATGACTTCGTTGAAGTGCTCCTGAGTAGTTTGGAGCTGCTTTTGCAGTATCTCCCGCCACCAGTGATAGTGAATCTCACCGCTTCCCTTGGACACCTTTGTGCGGAGGACCGTACCGTCTTCCAGCACCTTTCGGTAGAAGCAGCTGTCTGTGTCCTTGTACAGCTCCCAACCGTCCCGCTCGCAATAATTCCTTAAATCCTTCCATCTCGGCATACTATTGCGTCCTCCAATTCTTCCGGAGATTTCGCAATGAGAGCCTTGATTACATAAGGAAGGTGGCCTCTGCGATTCGGCGCGCGGCTGTACAGCTCAAACTCTTGGTAGTACTCTTCAGCATATTCCACGATATCACGAGCGAGCTTGGCTTTAGCCGCCTGCAGGTCTTCGCCGTTTGCAGCCAGGTCCAAAGCGTACAGCGACAGAGTAACACTCCCGTCCTCCTCTGTATACTGCTCCGCATCGAAGGTTATATCTCCTACAATCTGCGCCATGGTTTCATCAGAGCACAGGACCATGCGGTCTCTGGTTCTCTTGATAAATACGGGTTTTCTGCGAACAACGGAGTCAATGACGCTGCTCCATTCTTTTCTCACGTCGCTTGAACTCATAGTGAACATATCCATCACCTCTTGCACTCCCCAATATAACACGAAACGTACAACTTGTCAATATAGTACGCTTTAGTATATGCCGTCAGTGGTGGAGTATGCAGGCAGAGCGTATCCTATTGAATTCAAATGTGGCTAAAAGGATAATAAATCAGAAAGGAAACATTTTGCTGTATCCCCGGCACTTGCAAGCCTAAAGAAACCTTAGGAGCGGACATCAAACGATGCCCGCTCCCGTGTACTCCGGTCCGCCGGTTTCAAATCACCATGACCGCTTGGACATACTGTCCACCAGTCCCATTTTGTCAAGCGCATCGTCCAGCGCCTTCACCTCTGCAGGCGTCAGAACTATATCCGAAGCGTTCAGATTCTCCTGCATCCGCTCAGGGCTGCGCGTACCCGGGATAGGTACTATCCACGGCTTTTTCGAGAGCATCCAAGCAAGAGATATCTGAGCCATAGTTGCTTGCTTGCTCTCAGCCGTTGTGCGAATCAAATCCAATGCCTGCCGATAGTAAGCAAAGCCTTCCTCGGAGAACTGATAGCGTCCTCCGCGATTGTCCTCTGGGTGATTGAACACAGGGCGCTCCGTGTACCGCCCGGAGAGAAATCCCTTCGCCAGAGGTGTGTAGGAGACCAGCGTAATACCCAGCTCCTCCAACACCGGAAACAGCTTTTCGGTACCCCGGTCAATCATATTGTACATATTCTGAACGGCTGTCACCGGTGTCACCGCGTGAGCCCGGCGCAGATATTCTTCGTTCACGGCGGAGATGCCCCACGCCCTAATCTTGCCTTCTTTTATCAGCTCTCCCATTGTCTCTGCCACCGATTCCGGTTCCGTTTTCGGGTCAATGCGATGCTGGTAGTACAGGTCAATATAATCGGTCTGCAAACGGCGCAGGCTGCCCTCGATCGCTTTGCGGATCGCCGCCGGGCCGGAATCCATCTCCATTCCCGCGTCGGTGAAGCGAACCCCGCATTTTGTGCAAAGGATAAGCTTGTCGCGGATGCCCTTGATGCCCTCTCCCACGGCCTCCTCGTTGTAGGCGGTGGTACCGTCCGGATTGATTCCGGTGTAGCACTCAGCGGTGTCGAAAAAGGTATATCCCATGTCAAACGCGGCACGCACCTTTTCGGCGGCCTAGTGCTTCTCCAACGGCGTACCGAAAGCATGGCTCAGACCCATACAGCCGAGCCCTACCGCAGAGATATCCTGACCGGTTTTACCGAGTTTCCTTGTCTGCATGATTATTTCCTCCTCCGGAATCTGCGGTGTTGCATAGTGCACCGCGGTATTCGCTCTTTATCCTCTCCGTGTCCCGTAAGCGCCCGAAGGATTCAATGCGTTCAGCTTTTCGTCGATGGACGCCACTTCCTCGGCACTGAGCTCCACGCTGCCCGCTTCAAAGTTTTCCTTCACACGATGGAGCTTCCTTGAACCGGGGATAGGTACTATCCACGGCTTCTTGCAAATCATCCACGCCAGCGAAAGCTGAGCGGGTGTGCAGTTCTTCTCAGAGGACAGCGCGCGGATGTATTCAAACAGAGCCTTATTAGCCTCAAACCCCTCAGGGGTGTACTGCGGCATATGGCTGCGGAAGTCAACGCCCTCCTCAAACTTGTCACCGGCCTTGTACGCGTCGCTCAGAATTCCGTTTGCAAGAGGGCTGAACGCCACCAGACCTACGCCAAGTTCCTCCAGAACCGGGAACAGGGATTCATATTCCCGGGCCATCATGGAATAGCGGTTCTGAATGGCCGTCACAGGGGTAACGGCGTGCGCCCGGCGCAGATACTCCTCGTTGGTTTCGCTGATGCCCCAGTGGAGTATCTTTCCTTCCTTCATAAGCTCGCCCATAACTCCGGCGACCTCTTCGGGCTCCACCTCCGGGTCTATGCGGTGCTGATAGTACAGGTCGATATAGTCGGTACCGAGGCGCTTCAGGCTGCCCTCTATCGCCCTGCGGATGCTGGCGGGACGGGAATCCATCGGCCGCTCGGCGCCGAAGTATACGCCGCATTTCGTCGCTATCTTCACCTGATGTCGGTAGGGCTTCAGCGCCGCGCCAACCAATTCTTCGTTGTAGGCGGTGGTACCGTCTTCGTTGATGCCGGTGTAGCACTCGGCTGTATCGAACATCCGATAGCCCATATCCACGGCAGCGTGGAGCACCCGCGTCATCTCGACAGGGTCGGAAGGCGCTCCGTATGCGTGGGTCATACCCATGCAGCCGAAGCTCACGGCGGATACTTCGAGGTCCTTCCCGAGAATTCTTGTTTTCATATCTGCTGCTCCTTATTCAAAATCTGCGGCACATTGCTTCAGGTATTGGATTATCGGCAGGTGCTGCGGGCAGGCATTTTCGCACTGACCGCACTGCAGGCATTCGGATGCCTTGCCCCGGCCCTGCGTGGCGATGGTATACTCCCGCACTCCGCGGAAAGCCGGTTGATTCCCCTGCCTGTTCTTCACCGAGAATATCTCCGGAATGGGAATGTTCATCGGACAGCCGGCGGTGCAGTAATGACAGCCGGTACAGGGGATGGATTTGTCTGCGTTCAGCGCGTCCTGCGCCCGATGTATGACTTCAAGCTCTGCCTCGGTCATCGGCTTAAAGTCCTTCATGTAGGAGAGGTTGTCTTTCATCTGCTCGATGTCGGACATTCCCGACAACACCGTGATGATGTTGTCCTGACTCGCCACAAAGCGAATCGCCCAGGAGGCAAACGAAGCGTCCGGATCGGCGTCTTTGAATATCTTCTGCACCGAGGGGATGGGATTTGCAAGCGCCCCGCCCTTAACCGGTTCCATGACGGTGACGGACTTCCCGTGCTTCTTGCATATCTCCAGACACTTTCTCGACTGTACCCCCGGGTTCTCCCAATCGGCGTAGTTTATCTGAAGCTGCACGAAGTCCACGTCCGGGTGGTCGTTCAACAGCTCCTCAAGCAGGTCCGGGTCGGCATGGAAGGAGAAGCCGTAGTGACGTATGAGTCCCTTTTCCTTCTGTTCCTTCACAAAGTCCCAGATGTGGTACTTGTCATAGACCTTGTAGTTGTTGCGCTGAAGGGCGTGGAGCAGGTAATAGTCGAAGTATCCCGCGCCGGTGCGCTCCAGACTGGTGTAGAACTGCTGCTTTGCGCTCTCCTCGTCCTCGGCGCCCATCCACGCGCAGAGCTTGGTGCAGAGGGTGTAGCTCTCACGGGGATAGCGGTCCACCAACGCCAGCTTCGCAGCCTTTTCGCTCTCGCCTCCGTCATAGACATAGGCGGTGTCGAAATATGTAAGCCCCGCTTCCATGAACAGGTCCACCATCTTCTTCACCTGCTCAACGTCAATCTTTCCGTCCGGCAGCTTCGGCAGGCGCATCAGACCGAAGCCCAATTTGGGTGTGCTTTCACCGAAATACTTTTCCATCTGTTTTTCCTCCCGATTCTATATTGATTTTTTTGCCCAGGCGGAGACGGCGGCCTCCGCGTTTTTACAGTCCGCACCCCGCACGGCAAGCCCTTTGCCGAAGGTTGCGCCGATACACGCTTTCTTCAGGTCTCTTTCACTGCTGCCCATGCCGCTGCCCTCGTGGGTCATAAGCGGCAGGACTTTCTTTCCGCGCCAGTCCAGCTTTTCAAGCTGTGTAAACACGGCGCAAGGATATGTTCCCCACCAGCACGGTCCGCAAACAAACACATTGTCATAGGCGTCCAAACTCTCAACAGACGCTTTCAGCGCCGGCCGCGCACCATGGTTCAGCTCCGTCTTGGCCTGCTCGGTGCAGGCGTAGTAGTCTGCGGGATAGGGTTCCACAGTCTCAAGGGCAAACAAATCGCCGCCCACGGCCCTTTGGATATATTCCGCCGCAAGCTCGGTATTGCCCTTTTCCAGACTGCGAATCGTGCCCGCGCAGTAATTTTCTCCCCTGCGGGAGTAGTACAAAATCAGGTTCCGGCTCATTTGCTCTCCTCCTCTCGGTCTGATTTCATTTTACCAATCACAGCACAAAAGAGCAATTCGATTTTCGGGCGTTATCAATAAGAAAAACTAATGAACTGCCCGTGTTTTCTTGACACTGCTCCCGCCGACACTTATAATTATATTTGGATAACGCTCGGAAAGGAAAGCGGTAAAATGCTCAATCAGGTGCGGTATTTTCAGGCGGTGGTGCGGCTTGGCAGCTTCACCCGTGCGGCGGAGGAATGCAATATTTCGCAGTCCGCCATCTCTCAGCAGGTCAAGGCGTTGGAGCAGGAGCTCGGAGTGGTGCTGCTCGAACGTGCGGGACGCAGTTTTTCTCTCACCCCTGCCGGAGAGCTTTTCTATAACAAAAGCCTTGTTTTGGTGGCCGACTGTGACCGGCTTGTGCGGGACACCGTGCGGGCAGCCCGGAAGGAGCAGGCTGAGCTGCGTGTGGGCTACCTGACGAACTACGCCGGAACGGCAATGCAGGCGGCGGTGTCACGATTTTCGGAGAAGCACCCGGACGTGCGGGTACTCCTCATGGGCGGAAGCCACGAGGACCTGTACGAGGCGCTGCAGGGCGAAAAGATAGACCTAGCCATGAGCGACCAGCGCAGGGCCTTTTCCGATAACTACGTCAACCTGTCCCTTGCGCGTATTGATGTCTGTGCCGAAATAGCTGCCAGAAATCCTATTTCCGGGCTCTCCCGTGTCACGGCCGAGGAACTGAAAAACACGCCCTGCATTCTTATCGCCTCAAAGAAACAGCAGAAAACGGAGCAGGCATATTTCAGCGAGATTATAGGTATCCGCAGCGATTTTCTCTTCGCCGGAAGCCCCGACGAAGCGCGCCTTATGGCAGTACAGAACAACGGTTTTCTGCTGACCGACAGCAGCGCGGAGCGGGTTGGGAACACTACGGTCCGTGTGCCTCTTGTGAATCGCGGTAATCCGATAACCGTTCACTACTGCGCTTTCTGGAAGAAGGACAATTCCGGCTATTATGTGGAGGAATTTGCGGAGATACTGCACGAAGTCTTTTCGGCAAGTGACATAGAAAGGCCCTGAATATTCTGACGGGGAACAGCAGGCTGAATCGAAGCACAGGCGCGCGCTCAATTTGATTTGTCTTTGCCGCTGCAGCCGTTGAACTATCCGCATTTTCTTGACGCTGTTCCCGATGCACTATATAATTGTAATAGGGGGACACTCGGAACGGAAGACGATAAGCTCACTATAAGGAGGAACCGCAATGACAGGCAAGCGCAGAAGTGACCCCGGACTTTTTGGGGGCTATGACCATTACGACGAACACGGCAAGAAGACAGGACATAGCGAGCCGGGCTTATTCGGCGGCTTTGACCACTACGACAACAAGGGACATAAGACCGGTCACTCCGACCCCGGTTTGTTCGGCGGATATGACCACTACGACACCCATGGCCACAAAACCGGACACAGCGACCCCGGGCTTTTTGGCTCTTATCAGCACTACAATTCTAAGGGGAAGCATACCGGCTCCAGCGCCCCGGGTCTGTTCGGCTCGTACGAGCACAGCGACTCTGACGAGGACAACGACTTCGACGAAGACAGCGACTTTGACGACTGATTCTTTACCACCTGCGCATCCGGGTCATACGATTGCCCGGAGATCCGGCTTCTGAGGCACTTTCGTGATTACCGCCTCGCGCAGTTCAAACCGGGCCGCGCATCCGGATCGGAGGCGCTTGAAGAAACTCAGCTTAATGAACACCCGGCTTATGCCGGGTGTTTTCACGCGCTGATTTTCCTTTGCCGGCATATATCCTAAGAGCACAACCGCTATTGGCTATCCGATCTATTTTGAATCAGACCATTTTACCCATACTGACTTATGTAACGGGCAAGACGAACCTCCGGCTCACTTTGGCACACCGTCACGGGAGAGTCGTCCGGGACCTGTTCCTCCGCGGAAACGAACCGCGGGCTTCCAGCTCCGATAAGCACGTCGCTCTCGACCAGCCGGCAGGCGTGCTTCGGGCATATCGCAATACCGCCGATTTGATGGACCCTGTGCCAGAAAGTCTCGCCCAGCTCCCGTCTGTCCTCCTCGGCGCAGAGCGGGCAATAACGAAGCACGTTAGTGTGTGCGGCATAAGAGCGTGCCATCCGCAAAAGCATCCCCTCCATCCGTGTGATGGCTTCAAACGTCCTTCTGCGCCGCTCAGAGGGCCAGAAGCGCGCGAGACAGGGAAACATAGTGTGCTTCATAACAACGTCTCCAAGGGGCTTGTAAGCCGCGAGACGCGCCGCCGCGTCCTCACTGCACCGTCCGAGGAAAAGTACATCGGGGTGGGAATGCGGGTCTCTCAGGATATCCTCTGCGGCGCTTCGATACAGCCGATATCCCGACATTGCGGAGTACCGCGAAAAGACGCTGTACACCAGCTCATCCGGGTAGGGCTCCGGGAAGACCGCTATCACGGAGACACCTCCGTCACGGGGTAGTAGTCCCCGATAATCTTTGCCGCATCCAGCTCCTGCGAAGCCGCCAAGCCCGCCAGCGCTTCAAGAGACGGACGGCTGTCTGTATCGGATTCCACGTCCTGTTTTGCCGCAGTCTTCGCGCCATGTCGTGGTGTCACCTTTTCACGCTTTCTTGACTGAGTCGGCTTCCTCGCCGGCGTCTCCACATAGCCGCGCACAAGCGACATCCTCCGGCTGAACGCTTCGTTCAGCGCCGGGATGTCCAGACGCTCCGAGCCTCCGGTTATGGCGAGCTCCTGCGCATCATGTAGCAGCGACACGACTATCGAAGCTATGCCCGAGCTGTGGCTGTACAGCCAGTCCGCAATTCCTTCGTTGAATGCCGCCTCGTGTCGAACGAACTGATAGCCAAACACTGCCTTGCAGAAGTCGAAGAAGTCTTGGTCAAAGTCCATACCGGCAAACTGCAGACCTACCGACCGACGCGCGAGCTGCATCGCCGACTCAAAGAAGGGAATGCAGTCCGGCGTACCGACAAGGCCGATGCTGACACTCACTTGCTCTCGGCGCTATATCGTCCCTGTTCCCCCTTTACAGGATGACTTTATTTAAGGGTTTTTCTCCTTGCCGGAATAGATCTTCTCATATCAGTCACTAATACTTGGCTTGACGTTACACCACTTTAGGGTCTTGTCTACCGCACTAGGGTTCTATGCCAATTATGAACCGGCTGGTTAAGTAGAAGTGCGTACAGCAGCAAGCGAAGCGTTTGCTCTCGCAACCACCCAGTCGAAAATGGTCATATGAAAAAGCCCTCCATTCGGGGGTGGAAAGCTTATTGATACTTATTGTATGTAGACTTATTGAATTCAATCTTCTATATATACATATGCATATATTACGACACGACAGAATGGCGGTGATAATATGGATATTTTAAAAGTTTTTGGCAGCAATCTAAAACGGTACAGAACCCTAATAGGGCTTTCGCAGGAAGCATTTGCTGAAAAGTGCGGGATGCATCGTACCTATATCAGTGCCATTGAATGTTTCCGAAGGAGTATTTCACTTGAAAACATTCAACGAATAGCCGACGCACTTGAAATCGATACTTATAAATTGTTTTTGGAGGAATAAATCTATGCCCACATATTATATTAATTATGAACTCCCGGTTGGAAACCGCGCTCAAATGCGAGAAGCCCTTATAGCTTGTTTTCTACATGAAGTTGCAGGCACCGGCAACGGCGATAACGCTTCTAGGTATCAATATAATGTTGAGATATATGAGAATTACGGTATCTATCTTCGTCGCCCAACACAGCTAAATAAAGGATTCGACTTTACTGTAAATGTGCAAGGCATGTACTTCAAGAAGAATCGAAGATATAGCAACCCCAGCCACAATGACATTTGTGAGGCATTGAATTGTTGTAGAAATAAGTACCCTGATGAATATGGGGCTGTCAGAGAAGCAATTATTGCAATCTATGAGTGCAGAAATATTGACTTGTCACACATCAACGCCTATTTCCCAGATTACGAGGGAGTGGAGCATCCGATACAAATAATTCTCTTAGCAATTAAATGGCTATTCATGGAACAGGATTGTGCTTATTGGAATTACTCCGGTCGAAGCATGCTTTTCAAAAGGCTAACCGATCAGGGATTGGTTTGACTTTTATTTTCTAAACACAAACAAATACTCATGCGCAATCAGCAGAAAATTATATTTCACGCTGTTAGTCTTCCAATATCCCGTCGCTTTACAGTTGTGCTGCTCCTTGATGATAAGCTCTTTGAGCTTAAACCCGGCGTTCTCAAAAATACGCATCACTTCAAAGGACATGGGGATCATGCATCCTTTTTGCCGAGTATCCCCCATAAGGACTGCACAAAACTTGTCCTTTTTCAGAACCCGATAGCATTCAGAAGCAACTTTCTCCATTTCCACGAGGAAATCCTTTACTTTCAAATGTGAAAGGTCTTCTGGTATGTCCTCGCTGTATTTGATTATGTCGGCATAAGGTGGGTGTGTACAGATAAGATCAATGCTCTTGTCCGGGATAAAGTCAAGGTGCCTTGCGTCACCCTTACGGATATATACCTTGCCGTTGGCGCCATCGTGTTCAAAAGATGTTTTCTCTCGGCACCGCTCCAAGGCCGTTTCATTTGCATCAACGCCAATAATGTCCCGATTCAGAAGCTTAGCTTCTACAAGAGTCGTTCCGCCGCCGGCAAACTGGTCAAGGACAAGGTCGCCCTCTTGGGAATAACGCAGCATAATATTCCGCGGAATGTACGGTGACCAATTCCCACGCCATTTTGCGTCGTGGGTTGCCCAATCACCGCGCTGGGGGAACGACCAGTGCGTTGTCATTTCAAGCTCAAAATTCTCCGGCTCCCACTTGATTACTCGTTTTGGCATCAAACAAATACCTCGCTGATTACGCCGCCCTCAAGGTCAGTAATGTTGTAAATATGTTCCATAACATCAAAGGTTTCTTCCAAGTTGTTTCTTGCACTTGTCCATCCTTTTCCGTCGGTAAACCAAACAAAAGTAAATCCATCAATAGTATCCGATTCAAGCGCAAGAGTCTTATAGCTTCTGGCCGTTTCATTGAGCTTACTTCCGCCGCTGCCGTAAAAATTGGTTTCAATACCGTAAATCATACCGGGAGTTTTAACAACAAAGTCAAAGCGTTTTTCCATTTTGCCTTGATTGGAAATAGCTGAAAGGTCAATGCCCCATTTTTCACTGACTTCGTGAATATACATCTCTTTAAAGTATGTCTCTTCTTTTTTGAAGCCTGCCTTAACAATGTATTCCTCCACTAGATTTTCCATGGTATGTCCCATTCGATTTTTTCGAGCATTTGAATCAAGGCCAGTTTCAACCCCTGTAACATAATCAAGCAGGTTACTGATAACATGATTTGTCAAAAGTCCAAAAAGTCCTGTTTCCCTCATAAATACCAAGTATTGTTCTGGTGAATAATTCATATGCTCGAAATTATACTTAAACGTTCCCCCACTAACGACAACCTTTATCTCATTAGCTCGAACTGCAAGTAGAATAGGAATGCATTTTAGAGTTTCGGGATAACGTTTGACAAGCGCTAAAAACTCTTTTTCTATGCTTTTCGATCCAATTAAAGCATTCAGAATATTCAATTCCACTTTTATTTTATCAACATTATGATAAATTTTTTCAAAGTCAGTATAATATCCGTAGTCAGCTATGCTGTCACGAAACCCGGAAAACCAGCTCAAAAAATCACGAGTCATTCTCTTATTCTCTCCCATAACAGTCGATTTGTTGCTCTCATTAGTGTATTGCACTTTTTCTTTTATATCAAGCTCTCTCTTTTCTCGATAGTTTGAGATTAATAATTCTTTAATCTTGCCACGCGCCATACTATTACTATTGATCATACGATTTGCATTTACTCTAGCTATATTGCAAAAAGGATATAATTCTTCAAAGAACTTGTCATCTGCATCTATATTTTGAGGATCCGAATTACTCACCACAACTTTAGCCTCACGTTTACACATTTCATCAACAAAAACCGCTAACTCACGCTGATCGGTATCATCAAAAGCATTTTCAGTATAAGACGTAAAACTAGCTGTTTTCGTTAAGGGTCTATATGGAGGGTCAAAATACACAAACGTGTGGCTATCAATAAAATCAGCGGCTATTTTATAATCCCCGCAAACAATTTTTACACCATTCAATTTCTTTGAGACAGCCCGCAGATTTTTCTCATCACATATTATCGGATTCTTATACGAACCGACAGGAACATTGAACTGTCCTTTGCCATTCACACGATACAGTCCGTTAAAGCATGTTTTGTTTAGCAAAATCATTAGAGCAGCTTGTTCAACTTGTTCTTTTTCCGCACATCTTGCAATTAAATTATTATACGCCTCACGTTTTTGTAAATAATACTTCTTTCTCTCGACCGTATTCAAAGACCAATACTCATTTTGAAATTTGAGCAATACATTAATCAATTCATCTACTTGATCTCTAATCATCAAATAAGCATTGATTAATGGAGCGTTGATATCACAAATAAACACATCCTCTAAATCAAATTTGTTAAGAACATCAAAAAGCACTGCTCCGCCGCCAACGAAGGGCTCTGCATACTTTGTAATGTTTGGGTCGCGAAATGGATAATACTTTTCAATTTCATCGAGCAGCTGGCTTTTGCCACCAGCCCATTTCAAAAACGGTTTCGCCGTAACGGCGTTCCTTGTCTCTATAAGGAACAGAAAAATCACTCCCACTCTATCGTTGCCGGGGGTTTGCTTGTTATGTCGTACACGATCCTGTTGATGTGCGGCACCTCGTTGACGATGCGGACGCTGACGCGGTCGAGGACGTCGTAGGGTATGCGCGTCCAGTCGGCGGTCATGAAGTCGCTCGTGGTGACGCTGCGGAGCGCGAGTGTGTAGTCGTAGGTGCGCCCGTCGCCCATGACGCCCACCGAGCGCATATTCGTCAGCACCGCAAAGTACTGATCCATCGTGCGCTCGAGACCGGCCTTCGCCACTTCGTCGCGGAAGATGAAGTCCGCGAGGCGGAGCAGGTCCGCCTTCTCCTTCGTTATCTCCCCGATTATGCGTATCGCGAGGCCGGGGCCGGGGAAGGGCTGGCGCGAGACCAGATACTCCGGCAGACCGAGCTCGCGGCCGAGCTGCCGCACCTCGTCCTTGAAGAGCATACGGAGCGGCTCGATTATTTCCTTGAAGTCCACATAGTCCGGCAGGCCGCCCACATTGTGGTGGCTCTTTATCACCGCCGCGCCGGCCTTGCCGCTGCCCGACTCTATCACGTCCGGGTATATCGTACCCTGCACCAGATAGTCTACGGCGCCTATCTTCTTCGCCTCCGCCTCAAAGACGCGGATGAACTCCTCGCCGATTATCTTGCGTTTACGCTCCGGCTCGGTGACGCCCGCGAGCTTCGAGAGGAATACGTCCTCCGCGTTCGCGCGGACAAAGTTTATATCCCACTTCCGGAACGCCGCCTCGACCTCGTCGCCCTCGTTGAGGCGCATGAGGCCGTGGTCGACGAACACACAGGTGAGCTGGCTGCCGACGGCTTCCGCGACGAGCGCCGCCGCGACCGAGCTGTCCACGCCGCCGGAGAGCGCGAGGAGCACCTTGCCGCCGCCGACCTTCTCGCGTATGCTGCGGACGGCGGTCTCCTTGTAGTCGCCCATCGTCCAGTCGCCGTGCGCCCCGCATACCTCGTAGAGGAAGTTGCGTATCATATCGGTGCCGTGCTCGGTGTGGTTCACCTCCGGGTGGAACTGCACGCCGTAGAAGCCCCGCGTCTCGTCACATATCGCGACGTTCGGGCAGGCGGCGGAATGCGCCTTGAGCTCGAAGCCCTCCGGCACGCGCTCCATGTAATCCCCGTGGCTCATCCAGGTCACGCCGCGCTCGGGAAGTCCCTTGAAAAGGCGGCAGGACGTGTCGAAGAAGGTCTCGGTCTTGCCGTACTCGCGCGCGGCGTCGCTCTGCGCCGCGACGACGCTTCCGCCCAGATGGTGCGCGAGGAGCTGGCACCCGTAGCATATTCCGAGTATCGGCACGCCGAGCCGGAAGAGCTCGGGATCTGCGTGCGGCGCGTCCTCATCGTAGACGCTGTTCGGTCCGCCGGTGAAGATCATCCCTATCGGTCCGAACTCGCGTATCTCACTTATCGGCGTAGTGTACGGCTTCACCTCGCAGTACACACTGCACTCACGCACGCGGCGCGCTATCAGCTGGTTGTACTGTCCCCCGAAGTCAAGCACAAGGATCTTTTCCATACAGTCTCCCTCTTATCTCTCTATTGCGGCTATACCGGCCATATCAGCGGTATATCGTCTCTTCGCGGCGCGGGCCGGTGGAGACCATCGTTATCGGGACCTCTATCTCCTTCTCTATAAAGAGGACGTAGTCCTTCACTTCCTGCGGCAGCTCGTCAAAGCTTGTGATGCCGCGCACCTTCTTGCCCTTGAAGCCGGGCATTACCTTCAACACCGGCTTCGCGCGCTTCAGGAGCGGGGTGACGGGGAAGTCGCGCGTGACCTTTCCGTCTATCTCGTAGCCGATGCAGACCGGTATCTCGTCGAGGTACTCGAGGCAGTCGACGGCGGTGAGGACCGCCTCGGTCGCCGACTGCATCTGCATACCGTAGCGGGTCGCGACGCAGTCAAACCAGCCCACGCGCCTCGGGCGGCCGGTCGTCGCGCCGAACTCGCCTTTGTCGCCGCCGTGGATGCGGAGCTCCTGCGCCTCGTCTCCGAATATCTCGCTTACGAACTCACCCGCGCCGACGGCGCTGGAATACGCCTTCGTCACCGCGACGACGTCGGTTATCTCCCGAGCGGGTATCCCCGCGCCCACCGCCGCGTAGCCCGCGAGCGGGGAGGACGACGTCACCATCGGGTAGATGCCGAAGTCGGGGTCCTTGAGCGTCCCGAGCTGGCCTTCGAGGAGGATATTCTTCCCCTCCGCGACGGCTTTCCTGAGATACGCCGCCGTATCGCAGACGTACGGCTCTATCATTTCCTTATACTGCATGAGCGTGTCGAACATCTCGTTCTCGTCAAGCAGCGGCTTGTGGTAGACGTGCTCGAGCTGGAGGTTCTTGAGCTCGCAGATGTGCGCGACCTTCTCGCGGAGCTCATCCGGGTAGAACAGCTCGTTTACCTGTATGCCGACCTTCGCGAACTTGTCCGAGAAGAACGGCGCTATGCCCGACTTCGTCGAACCGAAAGCCGCCGCACCGAGGCGCTCCTCCTCGTAGGTGTCGAGCAGGATGTGGTAGGGCATGAGCACCTGCGCCCTGTCGCTGACGAGCACCTTCGGGCTCACCCCGCGCGAGCGCACGTCCTCAAGCTCGTGCATGAGCTTGGGTATGTCGAGAGCAACGCCGTTAGAGAGGATATTCGTTATGTGCGGATAGAAAATGCCGGAGGGCAGCAGATGCAGCGCAAAGCGTCCGTACTCGTTTATTATCGTGTGCCCGGCGTTCGCTCCGCCCTGAAAGCGGATGACTATATCCGACTCTCTGGCAAGCATGTCCGTGGTCTTGCCCTTGCCTTCGTCGCCCCAGTTTGCTCCTACGATCGCTCGAATCATGACAAATCCACCTTTTCTTCGTCAAAAATTGCGCCGCTCCGGTCCAAGGCTCGCCCGGAACAGCGAAAAAGCAACGACGCCGTGACGGCATCCTTGCCTTTCACGAAAGAATTATACACTAAGAGAGAAATGTTGTCAATTTCTTCGGCGCTGTTTTTCAAAAAGGACTGGCGCGGGCGGAAAATGTATGCTACAATAAACATAGTTTGCATAAGCTAACTTGCCGTCCGACGGGTGGACGGCAGTACAAAGGAGGAATATTTATGTTCAAAACAACGCTCGGCGTGGAGGGAATGAGCTGCGGGATGTGTGAGGCGCATGTGAACGACGCCGTCCGAAAGGCGTTTCCCGCGGCAAAGAAGGTCTCCTCCTCGCGCATGAAAAAGCTCACCGAAGTCATAAGCGAAGTCGAGCCGGACACCGACGCGCTCCGCCGCGCTATCGACGCCACGGGTTACCGCGTCACCGGATGCAGGGTCGAACCGTTCGAGAAGAAGCGTTTCTCGTTCTTCCGCTGACCGCGTCCTCGCCGCGCCTCGGCGCGCTCACGGGCGGCTCACGCCGCCCGTGTTTTTTTGCGGCGGCAGGTCCGCATATCTGCCGTGACCCCTGGAGCACGCTCCTTGCAAAAACTCCCCGGTAAAAGATTGAATTTTGTTCGGA
Source organism: uncultured Clostridia bacterium (assembly GCA_947630675.1). Taxonomy (GTDB): domain Bacteria; phylum Bacillota; class Clostridia; order Oscillospirales; family JAAYOS01; genus CANRIN01. The sequence continues at coordinate 32,423 of CANRIN010000006.1, forward strand.
ATGGCGCTTTACTTTGCAAGCAAATCATAGTATAATAATCGGGTGTGCGGAACACCGTGACCCGGAAAAATGCGGGTCGCGCGGCTGATACTCTTTCCGGTTTGCGAGGAAATATGCTTAAAAAGAAATTCAGGGGATTTGAATGGAGTCTGCTCCCTACGGTCGTGGTGCTCGCGTGGCCGACGATGCTAGAGCAGCTTCTACAGACGGCGGTGCAGTACATAGACACCGCGATGGTTGGCTCGCTCGGTACCGACGCCACGGCGGCGGTCGGCGCGACCGGCACTGTCGGCTGGCTCGTCATAAGCACGATATCGGCGCTCAGCGTGGGGCTTCTCTCTATAGTCGCCCAGGCGCACGGCGCGGGCGACCGCGAGCTTGCGAAGCGCGCGGCGGCGCAGGCGACCTTCATCATACTGTCGCTCGGAGTGGTGTTCACTGCGGTCATTCTGTCGATAAGCCACCTCGTTCCGGTCTGGATGCAGGTCGACCCGCAGATACGCCAGACCGCCGGGGACTACTTCTTCATCCTCTACATACCGATGCTGCCGCGCCTCGCGACGGTCATGTACGGTACGCTGCTCCGCTCGGTCGGCGATACGAAGACGCCGATGCGCGTGGGCCTTATCGTCAACGTCACGAACGTGGTGCTGAACTTCCTGCTGATATATCCGACGCGGACGCTGAAGCTCTTCGGCCTCTCCTTCACGATGCCGGGCGTGGGGATGGGCGTCATAGGCGCAGCGGTCGCGAGCGCCGTGGCGTTCACCGTCGGCGGAATCCTCATCACGATAGTCGTCCGGCGGCACCCCGAGATAAGTCCGAAGGGTCAGTCGCTGAAGCCCGACCTCTCCATTCTGCGGCCGACGCTCCGCATAGCCCTGCCGAATATGTTCCAGCGCTTCGGCACATCGCTCGGATTTGTCGTCTTTGCCTCGATGATAAACTCGCTCGGCGGCGTCAGCACCGCGACGCACACGATAGCGAACACCGTCGAGAGCGCGTTCTACATCCCCGGCTTCGGTATGCAGACGGCGGCGGCGACGCTCACCGGCAACGCCGTCGGCGCAAAGGACCGGCAGCGCCTCAAGGACCTCGCGCGGCTTATCATCTTCCTCGAGGTCGCGCTGATGATAGTCACCGGGTCGCTCCTCTTCATCTTCGCGCCGAACATGGTGGACATCTTCACGGACGATCCGGCGGTCATCGCGCTCGGCGCGACGGTGCTGCGTATGGTCGCGGTGAGCGAGCCGTTCTACGGCGTGTCGATAATCATCGAAGGCATGCTCCAGGGCGTCGGGCAGACGGTGATACCGTTCGTGTGCAGCGTCTCCGGAATGTGGGGCATACGCATACTCGGCACGTTCATCACGACGCAGATATTCAGCTTTGGGCTCGTCGGCGCGTGGGCGTGTATGATAGCGCACAACCTGCTCGTCTTTACCCTGTACATACCGTACTACTTCAGCGGGCGGTGGAACCCGCTCGTCGAGCATAAGAAGAAGCGCCGTGAGCTCCACGCGGCGGGCAGCAACTGACGTCCCGCTGCCCCGAAGCTTTTCGGCACGGTTACGCAAAACAGCCCCGACACGGATGTGTCGGGGCTGTTTTGTCACATTATTTTTACGAGCGTCCGGCAAAGCTCGGTGAGGTCGTAGCGAAGTCCCTCGCGGCTCCGCCAGCTACGTTCGTCCCACTCCTCCCGGGATACGTCGTCCCCGCCGTAGATAAGCGCGCCGTACTTGAACCCTCGGAACCGCGCGACGGCTATACAGCCCGCCTGCTCCATCTCGACTATCTTCGCGCCCTCCGCACGGCGGCGCGCGACGCGCGCGGCGGTCTCGCGGAAGACGGCGTCGGTCGTCCAAGCGAGGCCGCGTATGTAGTCTATCGAGTTTGCGTCGAGATAGCGCGCTATCGCGTCGGTGACGTCCGGGTCGGTGTACACGCACCGCGACGGCGGCAGATAGTGGTAGGAGAAGCCCTCGTCGCGTATCGCTCCGTCCACAAGGAGCAGGCGACCGACGCCTATATCGTGTTCGAGAGCGCCTCCGCCGCCGCAGAACATGACCTTCTCCACGCCCATCGTGTGGAACAGGTCGAGGTTGCCCGCGCAGGCGGGGCAGCCTAACTGTCCGAGCGTGATGAGCGTACCGTCGTCCGCAAAGCGGTATATTTCAACCGGGTTCTCACCGGCGACAGTCCGCTCGAGGAGGATCTTGCCCTCCGCCGCGAGCTTTTCCACGATCTCCGGGAAAAATGTAATGACGAGCCTGTCCGTCGGGAATCTTTCCTCGGCGAAGTTTTCGGGATTCAGCACCGCCGTCCCGTCGTCGTCAAACTCGAGTATCGGGTATTTCTCTTCTCTTATCATAGCACCTTGTCTCCTTTTTGTGTGTTGTGTGTTTTCGTCACTCCGCGCCGCGCGTGAGGATGAACATTCCTATCGCCGCCGCGACGGGGAGGTTGAGGCTGTCCACGTCCTTCGTCTGCGGGATGAACACCGCCGTCCCGCGCGAAGCATACTCCGGCGCGAGCCCCGTGCCCTCGTTGCCGAAGACCATCGAGAACGCGCGCGAGCGCGGCCGCGTCGAAGTCGAGAGCTCTACAGCACCATCGAGCATGAACGTGTAGACCTCGCGCGAGGGGAAGTCCGCCGCGTAGTCCTCCCACGAGGCATACGAGCACGTGCGGAGGCGGAAGAGCGCGCCCATCGAGGCGCGCACCGCGCGCGGCGCGAAGCGGTCGGCGGCGGGGGGTATCACCGCGACGTCCTTCACGCCGAAGCCCGCCGCCGTGCGGAGTATCGTGCCGAGGTTCCCCATGTCTCCGGGGTGGTCGAGGACGAGGTGCGGCGCGTCAGATATAAGCTCGCTCTCGAACTTGCGGAACACGCCCGCGACGTAGACGTTCTCCTTCGGGCTGACGCGCGCTATCGCGCGTCCCGCGTCCGGGACGACCGGAATGCCGAGCTCTCGGCAGAGCTCCGCTATGCCGGCGCTGTCCTCAAACTCCCCGTGGAGATACACCGTCTCCGCGAGGTCGGGACGGCAGCGCAGAAGCTCCATCGTGGGAAACGCGCCGAGGGTATAGGACGTCTCGCCGTCCTTTTTGTACGGTCGCAGCGGCGTCATTTGCGGGTCCTCCTTTGCTTTTCGGCTCCGAGGCAGCGCCCCGGAGCCGTCGTTTCTCGTGTTTTAACGTCTCACCGGCGATAGATATGGTTCCAGCGGGCAAGGCGCTCCACCGGTATCTGCGCGAGCTGTTCCTTCGTTATGCGGAAGCGCCACATCCCCGACGCTACGCCGGGGGTGTTCATGCGGGTGTCCTTGCCGTAACCGAGAAGGTCCTGCACCGGCGCCATCGCGACGTCCGCAGTCGAGGCAAGCAGCGTCCTAAGGACGGCCTTCACGCCCTCGCCGAGGTCGCTTCCCTCATATCCGCAGTACTCGTAGATGAGCTTCTTCGGCATGGGCTCGAGCTCGTAGAGGTAGCCGAGGAGGGTGTTGTTGTCGTGCGTACCGGTGTAGGCGACACAGTCGCGGGGATAGGTGTGCGGCTGGTGCGTGCTCTCGCTGTCGTCCATGAAGCCGAACTGCATCACGCGCATCCCCGGGAATCCGCTGTACTCGAGGAGCTCTTCGACGTCCGGCGTGTTCTCGCCGAGGTCCTCGGCGATGACCTCGCCCGAGCACTCCTCCGCGACGCGCTTCACCATGTCGACAAACGCCTCGCGCGGCCCCACGACCCACTCGCCGTCCTTCGCGGTCTCGGCGTCCGCCGGGATCGACCAGTAGCTCGCAAAGCCCCGGAAGTGGTCTATACGCACAGCGTCAAAGAGCTCGAAGACGCTGCGGAGGCGCTCCTCCCACCACTTGAAGCCGTCCCGCTCCATCCTCTTCCAGTCGTAGATGGGGTTGCCCCAGAGCTGGCCGTCCTCCGAGAAGTAGTCGGGCGGGCAGCCGGCGACGCGGGTCTCGTGCCCGTCGCGGTCGAGAAGGAACATATCGCGGTTTGCCCAGACGTCGGCGGAGTCGCCGTCGACATATATCGGTATGTCGCCGATTATCTTTATGCCCGCGTCGTTTGCGTACCCGCGGAGCGCGTGCCATTGGCGGAAAAACTCGTACTGGATGAAGCGCCACGCGCGCTCGGCGTCCTTCGAGTAATCATCCGTGGTCCACTCCCGCCAGTCGAGGTCTCCGTTTGCCTCCTTGCGGGCGATAAACTCGCAGAAGCGGTCTATCTGCGGGTGCTTTTTGATGAACTTCTCCACCTCGTCCGCCGTCTCCTTGTCGGCAAGGGCGCGCTCCGCCGCGCGCTTCAGCGTCACGAGGCGGGTCTGCTTCAAACGCTCGTACTCCGCCGCGTAGGGCTGACTCTGACGCTCGGCGTCGAGCTCGGCGCGGGTGAGAAGCCCCTCCTCCGCGAGCATCTCAAGGTCGATAAAGAACGGGTTTCCCGCGAACGCCGACACCGACTTGTACGGAGAATTATCGATGTTGGGTATCATGAACGGCAGCACCTGCCAGTACTTAAACCCGCACTCCTTCATCAAATCGACCGTCTCGCGGGCTTCCTTGCCGAAGGTCCCGCACCCGAACTCTCCGGGCAGACTGCTGACGTGCAGCAGCATACCGCTTCCTCTCTGCATAACATTTCCTCCCATAATTATCTTTTTAAGCGGCAGAAGCCGCCGTTTTTCATACCTGCACGACGCAGAACGGATTCCCGTCCGGGTCCTCGAGGACAACGTAGTCCGCGCCCGGCTCGTAGCTCCACTCCTTGCGGCGCGCGCCGAGCGACAGGAGCCGTTCGACCTCGCCCGCCTGATCGTCGGTGAATATGTCGATGTGGTGCCGCCGCGCCCTCGGGCTCGTGACGAGCTTCAGCGAGAGCTGCACGCCCTCGCCGCTCTCCGGCCCGAGCATCGCGAAGTCTACGTCCGGCGGATACTTCAGCTTATAGTGGAGCGCCGCCGACCAGAACTCTATCGCGCGGGGGATGTCGCTTACGCCCCACACTATCGCGCCTATGCTTGTCATGCGTGTACCTCCTCAAAATGTCCGATAAACCGCAGAAGCGCCGAGCGGTCCTCTTCGGACGCGTAGTCTATCCCGACGCGCGGTGCCGCCGTTACCGCCGGCCGCACACCGTCGTCCTCTATCCACACCTCGCGGCCGAGCGCGAGGCCGTTCTGCTCCCGCGTGAGGGCGCATGCCCTCGAGAGGAGCCCCGGCCCCTTCGCCCCGACGCCCGCGCGGAGCAGGACGGCCTGCGGGTCGCCCTCCGCGCCGGTCGTGATGTTCGTGAGGCTGTGCATACCGTAACAGAGATATATGTAGAGCCGGCCGCCCGCCTCGTAGAGCATGTCCAAGCGATGGGGGCGCCCCGGCCGCCTCGGAGTTTTCGAGGCGTGGCAGGCGGTGTCGCTCTCGCCGCAGTATGCCTCGGTCTCGGATATCCTCACCTTCAGCACCTCGCCGGACGGCAGCCGGTGACAGAGCAGCTTTCCCACGAGCTCCTGCGCGACGGTGCGTACATCGCGCAGGAACCACCCGGCGTCACACCTCATCTTCCTCGTACTCCTCAAGCAGCGTCACGCGCGGGTGGAAGTTCCGCGCGAGCCCGCCGAGCGACGTCTCGCGGTAGGCGCTCCCCATGTCCCGCCCGGTCTCAAGCATCGTCTCGACGACGGTGTCAAACGATATGGTCCTCGTACTCGTGAGGAAGTCCGCGAGGCGGTAGGCGTTTATCGCGCGCATCGCCGCGACGGCGTTCCGCTCTATGCAGGGTATCTGCACAAGGCCGCCCACCGGGTCGCAGGTGAGACCAAGATGGTGCTCCATCGCGACCTCCGCCGCGTACTCCGTCTCGTCTATGCCCATGCCGTGCAGCTCGCAGAGAGCCGCCGCCGCCATCGAACAGGCCGAGCCTATCTCCGCCTGGCACCCGCACTCCGCCCCGCTTATCGAGGCGTTCGTCTTTATCACGAGCCCGACGAGCCCGCCCACGGCGAGCGCGCGGACTATGTCCCCGTCCGAAAAGTTCTTGGTCTCCTGCATGTATCTGAGCACGGCGGGCAGAACGCCGCACGCGCCGCAGGTCGGCGCAGTGACGACGGTGCCGCCGGAGGCGTTCTCCTCGCTCGAGGCGAATGCGTAGGCGCAGACCTCGCGGTTCTCGCGCGTCTGCGCGTCCTCGCCCGGGCGGACTGCGGTGTGGAGCACCTTCGCCTTGCGGAGAAGTCCCGTCCCGCCGGGAAGCGTCCCCTCCGCCGCGAGGCCGCTGTCTATCGCCTGCCGCATTGCTTTCCATATATCTAAAAGGTATGCGCGTATCTCCTCCCCCTCGAAGCGGACGGCGTAGTCCGAGAGGCGGATACCCTCGCCGCGGCAGTAGTCCGCTATCTCGGCGAAGTTTTTATGCGGGTAGACGTCCTCCGGCTCGCGGAACTGTCTGCCGAGGTACTTTATGCTCCCGCCGCCTATCGACAGAACGCGCAGGGAGGTTATCCGCTCTCCCGCGCGGAACACCTCGAAGTCCATGGTGTTCGGGTGCTCGCCGTTTTGGAGGTTCCCGCCGAACACGACCTCGCACTTTTTCGGCGCGAACGCCCTCACGAGCGCACGGTCGGTCATGTGGCCGCGCCCCGTAGCGGAGAGCGAACCGTAGAGCGTCACGCGGAAGAAGTCCGCCGTCGGGTACTCGGCAAGTATCTCACGCGCGGCGCGCACCGGCCCCATCGTATGGCTGGATGACGGGCCCACGCCTATCTTGTAAAGCTCACGCAGAGACTGCATAACCCCACCTTCCCATATAAACTATATGTATTTTCTATTTCTGATTAAACGCTTTGTCTATGAGTTTCAGACCGTTCCTTGCGTCCGATATCTCGCGCTCTAGCGACTCGACCGCGCGCGTCAACGCCTCCGTGTACTCCCCCGCGAGCTGCCGCGCGGGCTCGGTATACAGCGTCCCCGCAACGCGGCGGAGCTTGTGGCGGTACTCGCGGAGCACCGACTGCGGCGCGTCCTCGCGCCGGTCGAGCTCTCCCTCCGGCGTAAGTGTGTAGAGCGGCCCTCCGATGCGGGCGTTGTAGGCAGCGGTCCGCATGAGGCCGAGCAGCCCCGCGGCCTCGAGCTTGTCCGCGTCGTAGAGCAGCTGCGCCTCGAGGACGTCGGTCCGGCCTCCCGTGCGGTAGCTGTGCGCGCGGATGCAGTGCCGCACCTTTTCACAGAACTCACCGGAGTATCCTCGTCCCGCAAGCCACGCGGCCGCCTTGTCCGCGCCTATGGCGGCGTGGCCGAGCCCGGGATGCTCGCGCTCCTCCGCGCGCCCTATGTCGTGCAGGAGGCAGGATATGACAAGGAGCTCGTAGTCCACCTCTCCGAAGCTCTCCGCGAGCTCAAGCGCGCGGCCGAGCACGCGGTAGACGTGCTCCGGGTCGTGCGCCGGATCGGACATGCACTCAAGCATGTACTTCTCGATCTCTCCGTACTCCGCTGCCGTCATCGCGTCACTCCCCGAACACCGTTTTCGCCGCCGCGCGGCTTATTATGAGGTTATTATACCATATCGCGAAGCGATATGGTATAATGTGCCATGTTTTGCGGTTCCGCCCAAAAGGGCGGGAGCAAAACGGCATTAAATCAAGTATAATTGCCGCTTTGCGGCTATTATACCATATCGCGAAGCGATATGGTATAATGTGCCATGTTTTGCGGTTCCGCCCGAAGGGCGGGAGCAAAACGGCTTTGAATCAGATATAATAGCCGCTCCTGCGGCTATTATACCAATACAGACGGGATATTTCAAGCGGAACGCCGGTCGAAAATATTTTCGTATATAGCAAACAAATGTTTGACATTTCAAAATCGGCGTAGTATAATGACACTACGCACACAGAATTCGGAGAGGGGTGACGGTGTGAACGTCGCGGAAAAGCTGAAAATACTCGCAAATGCCGCGAAGTACGACGCGAGCTGTTCCTCGAGCGGGTCCGCCCGCGCCGGGAAGGACGGCTTCGGCTCGGCGGCGATGGCGGGGATATGCCACTCGTGGTCGGCGGACGGGCGCTGCATCAGTCTGCTGAAGGTGCTGATGAGTAACTCCTGCGTGTACGACTGCGCGTACTGCGTCAACCGCGCCTCCGCGAACCCTCCCCGTGCCACCTTCACCCCGGAGGAGCTGGCGTCGCTCACGGTCGAATTCTACCGCAGGAACTACATCGAGGGACTGTTCCTCAGCTCGGGCGTCTGCCGCTCGCCGGACTACACGATGGAGCTGATGATAAAGACGCTCGAGCTGCTGCGGAACGACTACCGCTTCTACGGCTACATCCACCTCAAGGTTATCCCCGGAGCCTCCCCCGAGCTGATAAGCCGCGCGGGGCTGCTCGCGGACAGGCTGTCCGTAAACATCGAGCTGCCGAGCCGCGAGTCGCTGAAGCTCCTCGCGCCGCAGAAGGAGCGTGCGGGGCTCGTCCGCCCGATGAGAAACATAAAGGCCCTGAAGGTTCAGAACGCGGACGAGAAGAAGCATTTCAAAAGCGCGCCGACCTTCGCCCCGGCGGGTCAGACGACGCAGATGATAGTCGGCGCGACGGGGGAGAGCGACCTTGACATCCTGCGCCTGTCGAAGGGTCTCTACTCCTCGTTTGACATGAAGCGCGTCTACTTCTCCGCATACCTCCCGGTGAGCACGAGTCCGCTGCTGCCGGGGCGGGAGAAACCGATAGAGCTTCGGCGCGAGCACCGCCTCTATCAGGCGGACTGGCTCATGCGGTTCTACAAATTCGACGCAGAGGAGATCCTTGACCGCGCCGGCTCGTCCAACCTCGACCCCGCCCTCGACCCCAAGTGCGCGTGGGCGCTCCGCCACCCCGAGTTTTTCCCCGTTGAGGTCAACACCGCGGACTACGAGATGCTGCTGCGCATCCCCGGCGTCGGGGTAAAGAGCGCACAGAGGATAGTGCGGGCGCGGCGGCTCGCGTCTCTCGGCACGGACGACCTGAGGAAAATGGGCGTCGTGATGAAGCGGGCGCAGTACTTTCTCACGGTGCGCGGGAGATACGCCGGCGCGGTCGCTCCGGACAGCCTTCTCCTTCGCGAAATACTCTCCGAGCGGCGCGATATGGCGCAGCTCTCCCTCTTCGGCGACGCTTCCGCGCCCGCGCTGCCGTCCGGCATCACTCTGAGCGACAGCACCGCCTCCGCCGTGCGGGAGCTCGCGGCGCCGGTAGAGTGGTAGCGGCAGCGCAAATACAGGCCCCGCCGAGCAGGCGGCGGCTCCCGAAACCGGTTTTTACAGGCATACGCCTGTGGAGGAAACATCAATGCTTCACATATACGACGGTACGTTTGACGGCGTGCTCTGCGCCGTCTTCGACGTGTTCGCCCTCCGTGACGAGGACGCCGAGATCCTTTCCTCGGAGCGCTATTCCGGCGCTTCACTCTACTACACCCGCGAGGTGAACGCCGACCCGTCCCACGCGGACAGGGTCGGGAACATGCTCGAGCGCTTCCGCCCCGGAACGCTGCGGAGGCTCTACACCGCGTGGCTCTCGCATGATGAACACGTCGAGGAGTACATCCTTGCCGCCGTGCGCTGCGCCGTCGCGCGCAAGGCGGACCCGTTCGCGTTTCGGCAGTACCACGCCGTCTTCGAGCTCGACCGGCTCGCGACGCTCGTCGGGAACGAGGCGCACAGGATGCTCCAGTTCGTGCGCTTTGTGAAGCTGCGGAGCCGCGTCTACGCGGCGGACATCCGCCCCGAGTACGACGTTCTTCCGCTGATAGGCCCGCACTTCCACTCGCGGTTCCGGGACGTGGCGTTCATGATACGCGACCTCACGCATCTCCGCGCGATACTCTCAAACCCGCGCGAGTGGTACATCGCGCCGCTCCCGGCGGAAAATCCTCCGCTCGACGCGGACGGCGAGTACGAAACGCTGTGGAAGCTCTACTTTGACAACATCGCCATCGCGGAGCGCCGCAATCCCAAGCTCCAGCAGCACTTCGTCCCGCAGAAGTACCGCTCGTTCATCACCGAGTTTCGGGACGGAGCGGGCGCGCGGCGGTGAATTTTTCCACTCTCCCCCGGTCATACTAGCGCGGGGGTGAGCAAAATACTTATCGAGCTTGAGAATGTCTCGAAGCGCTACGAGCTGCGCTCGGGCGGGGTGGACGCGCTTCGCGGGGTATACCTCTCGGTGGCAGAGGGCGAGTTTGTAGCTGTGGTCGGCGTGTCCGGCTCGGGCAAGAGCACGCTCATGAACATCCTCGGCTGCCTCGACCGTCCGACCGGCGGGCGGTACACGCTCGGCGGCCGGGACGTGGGGAGCATGTCCCCGGCCGAGCTCGCGGGCCTGCGGGGAAGCGAGATAGGCTTCGTGTTCCAGAACTTCAACCTCCTGCCCCGCCTCACGGCGCTCGAGAACGTCGAGATGCCGCTGATACTGCGCGGCGAGCCGCGCGCCTCGCGGCGCGACCGCGCGCGGAGGGCGCTCGCGGAGGTCGGCCTGGAGCACAGGACGGAGCACCGTCCGCGCGAGCTCAGCGGCGGACAGCAGCAGCGCGTAGCGATAGCCCGCGCGCTCGTGACTCATCCCTCGCTGATACTCGCCGACGAGCCGACCGGCAACCTCGACCGCGCGTCCGGCGCGGCGGTGCTCGAGACGCTCGAGCGTCTCGGCGCGCGCGGCGCGACTGTAGTTCTTATAACCCACGACCCGGAGACCGCGGCGCGCGCCGGACGGCGCATCACGCTCCGGGACGGAAGGATCGTATGACCCGGACGGCTGCGGGACAAGCGCATCGGAGGGACGGCAGGTACTGCCGTCCCTCCTTATTTTCCGCGTCTCTCTTGCAATCACGCTCATGTTATTGTATAATGCAAAGCGATGTATGTTCCGATTTTCCCGGCGTCCCCGCGCCGGTTGGAGGCACGGAATGAGCAAATCAAACCGTTCGGGCAGGGCGCGCCGCTCCGGGCGATCCGCCGCCCTGCATATTGTCCTTATCGTCGTGTTCCTCACGACGGCGGCAGTGAGCGCCGCCATGCTTTTAGCAAACATCCGCGAGAACCGCGAGAGCGGCAAGGTCTACGCCTCGCTCGAGGAATTTCTCACCGTCCCGACCGCGGCGCCGTCCCATACCGCCGCGCCGCAGCCCTCGATCGAGCCGTCCAGCGCGGTCACGTCCGGCACGGACGCGGAGCCCGCGGCGCCGTCCGACGTGCCGGTAAGCAGCGAACCCGCCGAGCCCACGCCGGTCCCTCTTCCCGAGGCTGACTTCGAGGCGCTGGAGGCCATGAACCCGGACATCGTCGCGTGGATACGCATAGAAGGCACTGGTCTCAGCTACCCCGTCGTGCAGGCGGCGGACAACGAATACTACCTGGACCACATATTTGACGGGACGCGCAACCGGGCCGGCTGCCCGTATCTCGATTGTAAGAATTCGCCCGACTTCACCGACCGGTGCTCGATAATCTACGGGCACAACCGTCGGAACGGCGCGATGTTCGCGCCGCTTCTGAACTACACAAAACAGAGCTATCTGGACGCGCATCCGTCTGTCACCCTTCTCCTGCCGGAGGGCGGGTACACGGTGGATATATTCGCCGTTCTCTACGCCGACCCGGGCGAGGCCGGCTCCGACACATCTCCGTGGCGGAGGAGCTTCACAGACAGGGAAGCGCTTGACGAATGGGCGGCGGCGCTTGCGGCGCGGTCGATAGTGGACTGCGGCGATGCTCCCTCCACCGGCCGGGTGCTCACTCTCTCCACCTGCGACAACGGCTCGAACGGCCGCTTCGTCGTCCTCGGCTGGATACCGGTGCCCGAAGACGGGGAGGAGCCGGACGTCCCGGCAGACGTTCCCGTCGAGCCGGGCAGCGTACCGGCGGACACTTCCGCCGAACCGGCCGAAGTCTCGGCGGAGCCGGTGGGCACCTCCACCGAACCGATGGAAGTATCGGCGGAGCCGGCGGACATCTCCGCTGAACCCTCCGTCGAACCTACCGAAGAACCGTCCGACGTATCGGCAGAGCCCGCCGATCTATCCACGGAGCCGTCCGATGTTCCCGCCGAGCCGTCTGTCGGACCGGCGGAGACCTCCGCAGACACCTCTCCGGAGCCGTCCGACACACCCGCAGACACTCCCGCCGCATCTGCGGAACCGAACGCCGCTCCCGGCGGCGAACCCGTGGCATGATACCGCTTACGCGGATAAAACTCATCATTTGAAAGGAAGAAGCAGCATGTTCATCACAGACGACATCAAGTACGCAGGCGTGAACGACCACAGCGTCGACCTGTTCGAGGGGCAGTATGTCGTGCCGAACGGCATGGCATACAACTCCTACGTCATTCTTGACGAGAAGGTCGCGGTCATGGACACCGTCGACCGGAACTTCACTCACGAGTGGCTGGATAACCTCGCCTCCGTCCTCGGCGGACGGAAGCCGGATTACCTTGTCATTCAGCACATGGAGCCGGACCACTCCGCAAACATAGCGCAGTTCATGAACGCCTATCCCGAGGCGACCGTCGTATCCTCCGCGAAGGCGTTTGCGATGATGCAGAACTTCTTCGGCACCGACTACTCCGAGCGCCGCATAGTCGTCGGCGAGGGAGACACCCTCACGCTCGGACGGCACACCCTCACCTTCGTCACCGCCCCGATGGTACACTGGCCGGAGGTCATCGTCACCTACGACAGCACCGACAAGGTCCTGTTCAGCGCGGACGGCTTCGGCAAGTTCGGCGCGCTCGACTGTGACGAGGAGTGGGACTGCGAGGCTCGCCGCTACTACATCGGCATCGTCGGCAAATACGGCGCGCAGGTGCAGGCGCTGCTGAAGAAGGCCGCCGGGCTCGAGATAGAGAAGATATGCCCTCTGCACGGCCCGGTCCTCACCGAGGACCTCGGCCACTATCTGAACCTCTACAACATCTGGTCGAGCTACACGGCCGAGAGCGAGGGCATCGTCATAGCCTACACCTCGGTCTACGGCCACACGAAGAAGGCGGTCGAGTTGCTCGCGGAAAAGCTCAGGGCAAAGGGCTGCCCCTCGGTCACGGTCCACGACCTTGCGCGCTGTGACATGGCAGAGGCCGTCGAGGACGCGTTCCGCTACAACAAGCTCGTCCTCGCGACGACGACCTATAACGCCGGTATCTTCCCGTTCATGCGCGATTTCATCCTGCACCTCACCGACAGGAACTTCCAGAATCGCACCGTCGCGCTCATCGAGAACGGCTCGTGGGCGCCTCTCGCGGCAAAGACGATGCGCGGCCTGCTCGAAGGGTGCAAGAACATCACCTACACCGACACCACCGTCACGCTGAAGTCCGCCCTCTCCGCCGAGAGCTCCGAGCAGCTCGAGACGCTTGCGGGCGAGCTCTGCCGCGACTACCTCGCCCAGCACGACGAGACCGCGAACAAAAACGACCTCACCGCGCTCTTCAACATCGGCTACGGTCTCTACGTCGTCACCTCGAACGACGGGAAGAAGGACAACGGCCTCATCGTCAACACCGTCTCGCAGGTGACTAACTCCCCGAACCGCGTCGCCGTCTGCATCAACAAGGAAAACTACTCGCACCACATCATAAAGCAGACCGGCATAATGAACGTCAACTGCCTCAGCGTGGACGCACCGTTCTCGGTGTTCGAGGCGTTCGGCTTCCGCAGCGGCCGCACCGTCGACAAGTTTGCGGACTGCACGCCGCTCCGCTCGGACAACGGCCTTGCGTTCCTGCCTAAGTACATCAACTCGTTCATGTCGCTCAAAGTCGAGCAGTACGTCGACCTCGGTACGCACGGCATGTTCATCTGCTCTGTCACGGAAGCCCGCGTGATAAACGACCGCGAGACCATGACCTATACCTACTACCAGTCAAACGTCAAGCCGAAGCCCCAGACCGAGGGCAAGAAGGGCTGGGTCTGCAAGATATGCGGCTACGTCTACGAGGGCGACGAGCTGCCGGAGGACTTCGTCTGCCCGCTCTGCAAGCATGGCGCGGCGGACTTCGAGCCGATAGGCTGAGTTTAAAGGAGTCGCATTCCGCGCGGCTGCATGCTTTCGTTTCCGGTAAAACAGCCATACCCGGATCTGTTCCCGGGTATGGCTGTTCTTTTTGTCTTTATTCGGGCCGCCGGGTCTCGGCGGCGTCCCGGCCGCGCGTTCTAACCTCCGATAGCGCTCTCTGCCTCGCGAAGGAGCGCGAGCAGCTCGGGATCAAGAAATCCCTCCGCCGCGCGCCGGATGGCGTCCGGCACGCCGTAGTACGCCTCGGCTATCCCGCCGGTGATCGCGGCGAGCGTGTCGCTGTCCCCGCCTATCGAGATGGCGTTCCGTATGGCGTCCTCGAAGTCCTCGGACTCCAGAAATGCCTCTATCGCCTGCGGCACCGTTCCCTGACAGGTCTCGTTGAAGTAGTATGAGCCGCGTATGCCGTTTAGGGTGAAGTTCAGCGGATAATAGTCCTGCTGTATCACGCTGCGGATCTCGTCCTTCGTCCCGCCGTGTCCCGCAAGATATATCGCCGTCACGGTCGCCTCGGCGCCCTGTATCCCCTTCGGATGATCATGCGTGACCTCCGTCACGGCCTTCGAGAGGCGCTTTGCCTCGTCAAGGCTCCCCGCCGCAAAGCCGCACGCGCTGACCCGCATCGCCGCCCCGTTGCCGTAGCTGCGGTACGGCCGAGGGTCGTCGGAATACATCCAATCAAAGAAGCGTCCGCCGTATCCGCAGTTCGGATACTTCCGACCTATCTCCCGCATCCAGTACACAGCCTTTTCTCCGAGCGAAGAGTAGTCGCCGCCGCACGAGACTATCGCCTTCGCTATCGCCAGCGTCATTATCGAATCGTCGGTCGCCTCGCACTGAGGAGTGAAGAGCTCGAAGTCCTTGCTCCTGTGATTGTGCCACTCAAACCGGGAACCGACAATGTCCCCGACAATTGCTCCTATCATAATTTTATCCTTTCCCGTCCGGAGTTCTTTCCGCCGTCAGCTTTTCAGCGCGCCGCCCGAGACGATGAAGCCGACGTCCGTGATGCTCGCGCCCGCGTCGAGCGCGCCGTTGTAGTCCTTCGACGAAACTCGGAGCGTGCTGCCCTCTGCGGCGTAGTCCGCATTCCAGCCGTCCGAGAGCGCGACCGGCGCGTCGAACTCAAGCGACACCGTCCACGAGGAGCAGGCGCTCCCCGAGACGTTCTTCACCGTGAGGACGTACTGCCGGAAGGTCTTCCCGTCCGACTCCCAGCTGTTCGAGAGCGTCGCCGCGACCTCAAGTCCGTCGCCGGAGAGCACGGCTGAGCCGCCCGCGGGCGTGGGCTGCGCGGCCGGCGTCGGCGCCGCCGAGGGTACCGGTAAAGCCGTCTGCGAAGGTGACGCTGCCGTGGCCGCGCCGGACGTGCCGGCGTGCTCCGTGAGCGTCTTCTTCAGCCACTTTCCGGACTCGCTGAGGTCGGAGTCGGCAAAACCGCTCGTCTTATTGCAGGACGGGGAAATTATCGCGGAGCTCTCGTCCTTGTTTGAAAGGTTCCAATCCACAAAGCTTATCCCGTACCTGTCGAGCAGGTCGAGCCAGAGCGACGCCTGCTCGTAGTCGAGCGCGCCGTTCCCGCTCGCGTCGCAGATGCCGAACTCGCTCACGAACAGCGGCAGTCCGGCGTCGATGGCCTTCTGCGCGCGCTCGCGGAGGTCGCTCTTGTGCGTCGCGGCGTAGAAGTGGAGAGTGTACACAAGGTTGTCATAGCCGGTAATGGGGTCGGCGGCGGCCTCGTCGACAAACTGCGACCAGTTCGGCGTGCCGACGATTATCACCGCGTCCGGCGCGTTTTCGCGTATCACCGGGATGACCTCCGCGGCGTAGCGCTTGATGTCCGCCCAGGAAGTGCCGCCGTTAGGCTCGTTGCATATCTCGTAGAGGACGTTTTCGCTCCCCGCGAACTCCGCAGACATCTCCGCGAAAAAGTCCTTCGCCTCGCCGACGTAGGTGTTCGGATCCTGCTCGCCGAGGACATGCCAGTCCACGATGACGTACATGTCCTGCTCCGTGGCGTACTTCACGCCGTCCCGGATGAGCTGCTTCTGGGCGGTCTTGTCGCCGCCGGTGCAGTAGCCTCCGCCTCCCGCGGTGTACATCGCGAGGCGGACGACATTCGCGCCCCACTCATAGCGGAACTGGTGGAACGCATCCGAATTGATGTAGTCCGGGTACCACGCTATGCCGTGGGTGCTTATCCCGCGGAGCTGCACCGCAGCGCCGTCCGAGCCGACGAGGTGCGCGCCGTCCACGCGGAGCGCGCCCGCCGTCGAGGGCGCGTCGAGCTTCAACCTTTTTGTCACGGTATCTCCCCCTTTGCCGCCCGAGGCGGACGGATTTCCCTTACTTTCCGCACTTTTCCCGGCAGAGCCGTCCCCATCCGGCGTGCCCGCCGGGGAGGATGCTCCTCCGTCCGGGGCGGACGACGCGCCGCCCTCCGGCGGTGTGTCCGCAGTGCCGGCGGACGTGTCCGGGGACGCAGGCGCGCCGGGCGATGCTTTTTCGCCGGGCGCACTCGGGGACGCTTCCCCGCCGTCCTGCGCCGCGCCGCTGGGCGCGGGGGAGCTGCCAGTCGTCGGGGCAGTGGCGTCCGGCGAGGCCGCGCTTTCTGCAAGGGACGGCGCTTCGGACGCCGCCGGTTCGGCGCCTCCGCAGGACGCGAGCAGCAGCGCGAGCGCGAGCAATAGGGCGAGCGCGGCCGTCCCGCGTAAGATTTTCCGGTGCATGTTCCATCCCTCCCGACGCGGCGCGGTCGCCCACGCAGGGCGGCGCGCCGATGATTTTCTTCGGAAAAAGTATAGCACAACGCCGCGGCAAAGTCAATTTGCCCTGTTTTCCTCCGGACAAGCGCTTTGCGGACTGCATTCGGATATTCCCGCCGGTCTTCACCCCTTCATGTCGCGGAGGCGCAGACTGAGATACCCCGACACAACTGCCGCCGCGAGGAACGCCGCGCACACCAGCCATGTCTCGGCGGAGAGGCCCGTCACAACCTCGCCTATCCGGCTCACGGGATGCAGCCGCAGCAGCGCTTCCGGCGCCTGCGGAAGGAGCCAGTCGACAGTGGCAAATATAACGAGACCTGCAAACGCGCTTCGCGTCCACCACACGACCGCCGCCGGGAGCGCCGCCGTCGCCAGTGCTGTCGGCAGAGTGCGAAGCAGCGCGAGGAAGTACGCCGCGCTCAGTGCCCGCGCTCCCGCGCTCGCTGCCGCCGCGACGGTCGTCGCCACGGTGGAAAAGAGCGCCGAAAAGAGGCAGACGAGCAGCGTCCTCGCGGCGGCCAAACCCGGCTTTCCGAACCCGGCTTCGAGCGGGAGACCGGCGGTGCGCTCCTCAAACGGCAGTCCGAGCGCCATCGGAACGTATACCCCGGCTGTCCACAGCGGTATCACGGCGTTTGCGGCAAGCATCTCCGACAGGCCTTGCCAGCGCCGCGCGCAAAAAATCCCGAGGATGAGCGCGGCAAGCACGCCCACCGCTAAAAGCAGCTTGGAAAAGACGAGGCGGCGCGCCTCATAACATATCATCCTCATCTCATTATCCTCATCTCAACGCGTCGCGCCGGTACGTCCAGAGCGCCGATGACGCCGTGAGCATCAGCGCGGCGGCCGCCGCTACAACCGCGGCCGCTCCCGGCTCGCGCAGGCCAAACAGTCGACTCCAGACGAAGCACAGCAGAATACAGGCAAGAGTTGAAACGAGGGTGTTCCGTATGGCAAACATCAGAGCCGCCGGAGCAAGCGTCAGCATCATGCAGAACATATACCCCTCCGCGAGCCTCGCCATATCCGTAAGCTCAAAGACATGCGGGATGTACCGGCAGAACACCAGCGCCATCTGCACAGCCGTCACTGCAGCGCAGACGAGAACGTACACGATGACCTTTGCCGCGGCCGCCGTGTTCCGCGAAACTCCTGAGGCGACCGGGAGACAGAACGTCCGGCGGCGGAAGTCCCCGCCTATCAGGACGCCCGCGAATGCGAGCCCCGTAATGAAAGCCGTCGCCGCGAAGTCGCTCCACACGCGCGGCAGGAACCAGACCTCCAGAACATGCTCGGTTCCCGCGGGATAGAGCGTCCCTCCGGCGTAGGATGCGCGCTCAACTGTGTCCGGGCCTATCGAAAAACCGTACTTTTTCGCGAGCTCTCCGCCTTCCGAGAGGAGCGGCTCCGCCGCTTCATCGAACACATACGCGTCCTCTCCCGCCATAAACCGCGCGAAGATGTCGGTTGTCTCTGTCATCTCCTGCATCGCGCGGGTAACGGCGTCGTTCCGTTCGCGTATGACAAACACCTCATGCCCGCCCGCGGCAAGTCCTCCCTCCAGGGAAACGACTATACCCGGAACGATAAGCATTATGACGAGCGCGAGCAGGAACGACCGCCTGTACAGCAGCTTTCTCAGCTCGTACCGGAGCATTTTTGTCATTTTCTCTCCGCCTCCCTTGCGCTTTTCACAAGATCGCGGAAATAGTCCTCGAGCTCACGGTGTCCCGCCCGGCGCATCAGCTCCTCCGCCGTGTCCGTCTCTATGACCCTCCCCCAGTCGAGGAAGATGTAGTCGGTGGCGACGCTTTCGAGCCGTGCGAGCTGGTGGCTCGAAAGAAGTATCGTTACACCGTCCTCGCGGCACTTTCTTGTGAGGAGCTCACAGATGTCGTCCATGCCCTCTACGTCGATGCCGCTCAGCGGCTCGTCTAGGACAAGAAACTCCGGGTCTCCGACCATCGCGAACGCGAGACCGTAACGCTGACGCATACCGGTCGAAAATTTTCGGACGCTCTTCCGCGCGTCCGCGCGAGACAGTCCGACCTCCTCGAGAAGACGGAGCGCGTCATGCTTGGGCGCGCCGTGCAGGACGCACTGCATCTCGAGGTTCTGCCGCGCGGACATATCCGCGTAGTACACCGGTTCCTCTATGAGAAAACCGGTCCTGCGGCGCGCACGCTCGAGCGCGGCGCGTCCTCCCTCGCCGAAAAGCAACACCTCGCCTCCGCTCGGGCTCGCAAGTCCCGCGACGATGCGCATTAGCGTGGTCTTGCCCGCCCCGTTGTTGCCGACGAAGCCGTATATCCGCCCGCGCTCAAGAACGATATTTACCCCGTCCAGCGCCGTTGCGCCGCGATAGTGCTTGACAAGATTTCTCGTCTCCAATATCGCGTTCATATTGCTCCTCCTTTCTTTCACTTTTGTAGGTAAATTTAATATACTTACAGTGTACACTATAAGCTCACCTATGTCAAGTGCCTTTAGCGCGTTTATACAAAAATCGTGGGCCGGAAATTCCGGCCCACGTCTTCTATTCATCCCGCTCGTATCTTTCGAGGAAGCTGTGCGCCTCCCCCTCGCTCTTGTAACCGGGAAAGGTGTCGAGGTGCACCGAATGCATCGCGCTCAGGATGCTGTCCTCGATATACGGGTCGTCCCGCCTCAGGCGCTTTATCAGCTCCTTTACCTCGAGGCGCTTCGAGCCGCCGGGGCTCTCCGGGTTCGCGGCGTTCTCGGTGAAGCGGCAGGCACACTGTATGAACTCGAGGCCGTTGTACTGCGCCCACGCGATTATGGCCTCCTCGCGGATGCAGTAGAGCGGCCGGATAAGCGTCATG
>CANRIN010000007.1 GCA_947630675.1 uncultured Clostridia bacterium
TTGAAGCCCTCGGGCACCGAGGGGTCGCGCATCCACCCCGCATAGACCGTGATGCTGCCCTGTATCCATTCGCCCGGAACGACGTCGTGAGTCTCATCCTCCGGGTCGTCGAACCATGCCACGAAGAGATAGCCTTCCCGCGTGGGCTCGCTCGGCAAGATGGTGTTGAACTTCTCCCCGCCCTTTATCTGCGCCGTCGCCGGGCCGGTGAGCTCTCCTCCGTTCGGGTCGAAGGTGACGGTGTATGTCGGCTTCTCTCCCTTGGTGTAGAAGTAGGAATTCGGATACCCCTCTATCTCCACCCCGTCAAAGATGCCGAACCAGTGGTAGCGGTATATCGTACCGGAGTTCATCCACATTCCGAGGTCCTTCTCGGTGTCGAACCAGAAGTAGAACTTCGTGTCCGAGGCCTTCACCTTCGTTACGGGGAAGCTGTACTCCATGATCGGGTTCCAGTAGTAGTCCATCAGGCGGATGCCGATGCGCGTCACCGACACCCCGGCGGGCTTCTCCACATACCCGACGGTCGTTCCGCCGTGCTCGCGGTTCTCCATGCGGTCGCCCCACGGGTCGCCGTTATCCGGAAGGGAGAACTTCACCTCGCTCACGTTCGAGGAGGTCCCGATGCCGCCGATATTCTCCGACCCGCCGCCCGAGCTGCTCGAGTCGAGGTCCGCAAGGTGTATGACGTGCGCGCGCATATCGCAGCTCTTCGTATGCTCGTAGGCGGTATTGACGTTCAGCTTATACACCTTGTTGTTCATGGCTCCGTTGTGCGCGTAGAAGGTCGCGCGTCCCTGCGAGTCAAAGCCGCCGCAGAGGAGTATGTGCGGCCGCGTATTGTGCGTCGCGCAGTACTGCACGACCGGGTCGCCGGGGGAGAGTATCCCCTCGTTGAGTGACTTTGTCGCATAGCCGTTCTTGTCGAGCTTCAGCTCGACCTCGGGCAGATATGTCGAATTACTGATGGCTTTCATACATCTGCCGGTGGTCGTCTGCACCTTCATGTCAACTCCGCCCGCCATAACGCAGCGCGAGACGAACTCGGCGCAGAGGCCTTTGCCGTCGTTCCAGTGCGCCTTCGCGTAGCTGAGTGCCGCCGACGCGTCGTAAGACGTCGTCTTGGCGGCGGCTCCGAGCGCCGGGAGCATCGCGACGACCGTGAGGAGCGCCAAAACGAAAGCGACTATTCTCTTTTTCATACCACCGCATCCCCTTCTTATATGCTTATATCTCTGCCGGCGGGTATCCCTCCCGCGCAGAACAACTATACACGGTAATTATAGCACAGTGAGTACGGGATTTCCACCGCTGTTTTTGCAATTTGTTCCGGTGCGGCGGACTTTTTTGCACCGGGAGAGCGCCGCCGCTTGCAAAATATCCTGATAATGGTATAATAGCCGCAGACCGCCGCTCCGCCTTCGGCCGGCGCGGCTAGCCTTACGCATAAGGAGCCGCTTTCCATGAAGTACAAAGCAGCCGTATTCGACCTAGACGGCACCGTTCTCGACACTCTCGACGACCTTGCGGACGCGCTTAACTTCTCCCTCGCGGAGGAGGGCTTTCCCGTCCGCTCGTGGGACGAGGTGCGCGAGTTCGTCGGCAACGGTATCCGTAAGCTGATAGAGCGCGCCGTGCCCGCCGGGACGTCCACGGAGCGTACCGACGCCGTCCACCGCACCTTTACCGCGCGCTACTCGCGCTTCTGCTGCGAAAAGACCCGCCCGTATCCCGGTATAGACCGGCTTTTCCTGGCGCTTCGGGAGCAGAATACGGCCGTCGCCGTTCTCTCGAACAAGGACGACGCCATCGTGAAGCTGCTCTGTGACAGATACTATCCCGGCCTTGTCGGCACGGCCGTCGGCGCGCGCGACGGCGTCGCGAAAAAGCCCGCACCGGACGCGGTGTTCGACATACTCGGCGCTCTCGGCGTCCGCCCGTGCGAGGCTGTATATATAGGCGACTCGGACGTGGACTTCCTCACCGCGCGCAGCGCCGGCACGGACTGCGTGCTTGTAAGCTGGGGATTTCGCCCGGCGGACGGGCTCCGCGCGCTCGACCCTGCCGTGCCGGTCGCGGACAGCGCGGAGGGGCTTGCGCGTCTGATACTCGACACGCCCTGACGCATCGGAACCGATACGGCAGGTTGCCGCGAAAGCAGGACTTTTCGCGCGCTCCAAACGGCACATTCCACAAAAATGACGGCCGCGCTTGACAGCGCGGCCGCTCCGCGCTATAATAGCGGCTGTAATAAATGTTACAGTTCGAAGGTGTTGATATGTTGACTGCGGAAATTGAAGAGATACTTCGCTCCGGCATCCTGTTTGACGGCTCGGATGTGCCGAAATGGCTTGCAGATGCGGCGGAGCGCGTGCCCTACTCGCGCGGAGACGTTATCTACTCGCCGGCGGACTTCCGCCGCGCGCTCGGCATAGTCGTCTCCGGCCGGGTAGACGTGGAAAACGAGGCAGGCGTGCACCTCAACCGGCTCGGCCGGGGCGGGATGTTCGGCGTCGCGGCGGCGTTCGGCGAACCCGATCACTACATCTCGACCGTTCGGGCAGCGAGCGCGTGTGAAGTGCTCTTCATTCCGGGAATACTTCTCGAGAGGCTTTTTCGCGAAAACCCGGACTGCGCGGTGCGCTACATCGGCTTTCTCACCGACCGCGTCCGCTTCCTGAACGCGAAGATTGAAAACTTCACCGCCCCGAATATTCCCAACGCGCTCGAGCTCTGGCTCGTAAGCGCGAGCGGCGGGAAGCCGACCTTCACCGTCCAGAGCTGGAGCGGCGTCAGCCGCGCGCTCGGCATATCGCGCACCTCGCTCTACCGCGCGCTCGACATTCTCGAACTGAACGGAAGGATCTCCCGGGACGGGAAAAATGTTACCATATTGGAGGACAAATAAGATGAAAAGACGTATTATCGCACTTGTTCTTGCCGTAATGATGCTCGCGGCGCTCGCCGGCTGCGGCGGCGGAAGCACGACTTCCACCGAGCCCAGCACAGAGCCGAGCACCGCCGCTTCCACCGAGCCCACCGAAGCCGCCTCCGCCGAACCGAGCGAAGCCCCCTCCGAGGAGCCGTCGGCCGAGCCCTCCGAGGAAGCTCCCGCCGAGCCCGCCGAGATAAAGGTCGCGGCCATGAAGGGCCCGACGGCGATAGGTCTCCTCGGCCTCATGGATAAGTCGGACAACACCCCGGACGAGCTCACCGACACTTACACCTTCACCCTTGCGGACGCTCCGGACGAGGTCACGGGCGACATCATCCAGGGCAACTTCGACGCGGCGGTCGTTCCCACGAACCTCGCCGCCACCCTTTACAACCGCACCGAGGGTCAGGTCAAGATAGTCGCAAACGTCACCCTCGGCACCCTCTACCTCGTCACCACCCGCGACGACATCTCGTCGGTCTCCGACCTCGAGGGGCTCACGATATGGTCCACCGGCCAGAACAGCACCCCCGAGTACGCGATAGCGTATATCCTCGAGAAGAACGGCGTCACGGCGGACGTTCAGTTTGCCGCCGAGCCGAGCGAGGTCGCGGGTCTCTTCGCCGCCGGTACCGCCGACACCGCCGTCCTCCCGCAGCCCTTCGTCTCCAGCCTGCTCATGCAGAACGAGAACGTCCATGTCGCCCTCGACCTCACCGAGGAGTGGAGCGCCGTCAGCGAGAACGGCAGCGGCCTCGTGATGAGCGCCGTCATAGTCCAGCAGAAGTTTATAGACGAGCATCCGGACGCCTTCGCCCGCTTCATGAGCGAGTACGAGGCTTCGGTCGACTGGGTCACGGACGAGGCAAATCTTGACGCCGCCGCACAGCTCACCGAGAGCTACGGCATCGTCGGCAAGGCCGCCATGGCGAAGGCCGCTATACCCCAGTGCAACATCGTCTTCGAGTCGGGCGAGAGCATGAAGGCTCTGTCCGCCGGCTTCATCGAAGTTCTCTACAACGCCAACCCGCAGTCTGTGGGCGGCACGCTTCCGGGCGATGACCTCTACTATATCGCGCAGTAAGCGGTGGCTCCGCACCGTCTGCGCCGCAGCGGTGTGGCTCGCGCTATGGCAGATATTGAGTATGATAATAGGGCTTGAGCTTTTACTGCCAAGCCCTATTTCTACTGTCACGCGGCTTTTCGAGCTCGCCTGCACCGGCACTTTCTGGGGCGCCGTCGGGCGGAGCCTCCTGAATATCCTCGCAGGATGGCTCCTCGGCGCGCTCGCGGGCGGACTTCTCGCGCTCGCGACGAACGCGAGCGCCGCCGTCCGCGCGCTGTTCCGCCCGATAATGAGCGTCGTCAAGGCGACGCCGGTGGCGAGCTTCGTGATGCTCGCGTTCGTGTGGATACGCAGCGCGCGCCTGCCCACCTTCTGCACCTTCCTCATGGTGCTGCCGGTGGTCTGGACGAACATCCACGAGGGTCTCGGCTCGGCGGACGCCGGACTTCTCGAGATGGCGCGGGCGTTCCGCCTCCGCCGCTCCGCCGTCTGGCGGACGATACGCCTCCCCGCCCTCCTGCCGCACATCTTTGGCGCGGTGCGCGTGAGCCTCGGGTTTGCGTGGAAGGCCGGCGTCGCCGCGGAGGTCATAGCGCACGCGGGGCGGTCTATCGGCGGCTCGCTCTACGACGCGAAGCTCTACCTCAACACGGCGGACGTCTTCGCTTGGACCGCCGTGACGATAATCCTCTCGGTGCTCCTCGAACACGTCTGCGCCGCGCTTATGGACCGCGCCTCGCGCCGCCTAGGCGCGGCTGCCGACGTAAAGGAGGCGACGGCGGCATGAGCATCGCATTTGAAAACGTCGGCTTCTCCTTCGGCAAGAAGAAGGTCTTTGACGGCTTTTCTCTGAAAATCCAGGACGGCGCGCGCGTCGCTCTGATGGGCGAGAGCGGGAGTGGGAAGTCCACACTTCTCCGTCTCGCGGCGGGGCTTCTCGCGCCGCAGACCGGGCGCGTCTCCGGCGTTCCCGAGAGGGTCGGGTTCGTGTTTCAGGAGAGCAGGCTTATTCCGCAGCTCACGGCGCTCGAGAACGTCCTTCTCGTGCTCGACGGCGTACCTGATGCGCGAGAGACGGCACAGGCTCTCCTTACAGAGCTCGGCCTCGGCGCGGAGCTCGATGCGCTTCCCGCGTCGCTTTCGGGCGGGATGGCGCGGCGCGTTGCGCTGGCGCGCGCCGTTGCGTACCCTTCCCCGCTTCTGCTGCTCGACGAGGCGTTCACCGGCCTTGACGAGGCGACGCGCCGCGCCGCCGCCGAGGTCGTCCTGCACCGCTCGGAGGGCAGGACGATACTCGCCGCCACCCACTCCGAGGAGGAGGCGGCGCTGCTCGGCGCAGAGATCGTCCGGCTCGGCCGGTAAAATGATCCCACGGGAGGACTTGCTATGGCACAGAACAATGAACGCGTATTCGGGATGAAGTTTTCCAAGGTCTACCCGCTGCTTGTCGCAAAGGCGGAGCGGAAGGGCCGCACCCGCGCCGAGGTGGACGAGGTGACGGGGTGGCTCACCGGCTACACTCCGGAGCAGCTCGAAGCGCTGCTCGGTTCGGACGTCGACTACCGCTCCTTCTTCGAAAACGCTCCCGCTCCGAACCCCCGGGCGGAGCTCGTCACCGGCGTCGTCTGCGGGGTGCGGGTCGAGACGATAGAGGACCCGCTCATGCGCGACATCCGCCGCCTCGACAAGCTCGTCGACGAGCTCGCGAAGGGCAAACCGACGGAGAAGATTCTGAGGTAAATATGAGAACGCAAAAGCCGCCGGGATACGTTTCTGTACCCGGCGGCTTGATTTACTGCGCGATTCCCCGAAAATTTTTTCGCGCGGTATTGCAATTTTGCAACCGTCCGATTATAATAAATTCGGAAGCAAAAAAGCGGCAGCGCCCCGGAGCTGCAACTCCGAGGCGCCTGCACAGGTGCCTACAACACCTACACAGCGGCCTTTCGGCCGCACCGCACGCTCATTATAACTTATTTTCTCCTCTTTTACAAGGGGAGTTTGGTTTTTATGTGCGTGTGCGCGTTCGGCGCGTTTGCGCCTCCGCAGCCGTGTAGGGACAAGCCCTGCGCGGCATTTTTGTTTTCCGCCGAACCTCGGCGCGGGAGGATGGCTTCCCAACTCCATCTCTCCCGCGCGCGGCGGCGAATCTACAAAGCGGAGGTAACAGCATGAAAAGCACACGCAAAACGATCGTAAGAGTGGGAGCGCTCACGCTCGCACTCGCGTTGGTGTTCGCTCTGCCGATAGCGAGCGCCGCGATACTTATCCCAAAGACCATTGACGTCCGTACCGGAGTTACGATCGTCGCAGACGGAATCGAATATATTCCGACAAACGTCAACGGCGAGCGCGTTGATACGTTTCTGTACAACGGCACCACCTACGTTCCTATACGCGCCATGTCCGAGCTCTTCGGAAAGGGTGTGACCTGGGACGGCACGACCGGCACGGTCTATATCGGCGACAACCCGAATACGCACCAGTGGCTTCTTGACGTCTGCAAACCTTACAGAACTGATGTTTTCCGCGAATATCAAACCGTTACTATGGCCGGCAAAAAGTTTGCCCACGGCTTTATACTCGGCGAATATGCCTTAGGAGGTGGAGGTTATAACCCCGGTTATGCTGATTTCAATCTGGATTGCCGTTACAACACTCTGGAATTTGATATTGGGTGTCAAGACGGAAGCGCAGAAAATGCGGAACTCTACATTTACCTTGACGATCAGCTAGCTTATACAGTTGACTTAAACTGTGATATGTTGCCCGAACATCATGTAGTTCCGCTTAATGGTGCAATTACGATGAGGATTACTGGCACTCAATACACTTTATACTATCCTCTCGCCAACGTCGAAGTCCACTAAGCGCCGTAAACCCGCAATCAAGCGCAAAAACGAAGGAGAGGCTTTCGCCTCTCCTTCGTTTTTGCGCGTTTTATCTTCCTATCATGATCAGATCCGTCGTGGTGATGAGGTTCGATACGCCGTAGCTGACGACGACCGCGTCCGCGCCGACCTGCTCGGCGTAGGCCGCGCCGCCTATCTTGTAGTAGCGCGGGTCGATGAGGTGCACCTCCGAGAAGTGCTCCGCGATGAACGGCACCTCGCTGTCTGCGTAGCTGTCTCGTATCATGACGAGCACGCCGCCGTCCGGGTTCCGCTCATTCTTTATTATGACGAGCGGACAGTTGCCGCCGAGGAAGGTCGAATATTTGTCCTTCTCGCTAAGGAAGCTCTCGACATACAGCTCGCTTTCGTGCTCGCCCGTCTCGTCCACGCGCGTCACTGAAAAGCCGCCCTCGTCCACCCACGCCTCCATCCTGTCCGGCGCGATGTCGCGCACGCCGGAGGAGGAGTAGGTCGTGCCGTAGAAGCTGTCCGAGAGTACGGTCTTCTCAAACGCGCTCTCCGGCTTCGGCTCGAGACTCATCGCCTCGCAGAGCGAGACATAGCCGTAGTACGCGCCGCGCGTCGTCCAGTGGTGGTCGGTGCGGTAGAAGACGTCCTGCGACGCGTGACTCTGCAGCACGGAGCGCGTGTCGACATACCGCAGCGCGGTGTTCTCACGGATATAGTCGATGATCTCCCCCTGGTTCGCCGTCGGCGCGCCGTAGGGGAGCCTGTCCGCCCAGACGTCCGCCGCGGTCGGTATGACTGAGATATAGCCGTCTATCCCGGCCTCGTCGAGCTTTTCCGCGAGGGTGTTCAGATAGCCGAGGTTGCGGTCTATGCGCTCGTAGTCCGGCTCGTCGAGGCGGGAGATGAGCGTGTCGCCGCAGAGGTACGCGCCGTTGTTCTCCTTCTTGCCCGAGATCTGTTCCGCTTTGGCCTTCACCGAGACGAAGGTCTCGCGCAGCGGGAACTGGTCTGCAAGGTACTTCTCGAAGTCCTCGCCGAACTCGCCGGAGAAGAACTTCTCCGCCGTGAGCTCCGGTGTCTGCGCGAGCATGCGGTTCTCGTTCTCCGAGAACTCCGCGTCCGGCAGGACGAGCATCGCGACGCCGAACGCCGCGATAAACACACAGAATAGCGCCGTGAGCGCGATTTTCATTGCTTTCATCACGCATACACCCCCTCAGAAGCGGAAATACAGGAACGGGTTGTAGCTCGTGTTGACGAGGTACGCCGTGCAGAGCACGAGCGCCGCCGCGGCGAGGACGAGAGCGCCCGCGGCGCGCGGCTTCTCACCGAGCCGTGTCCATAGCTTTTTCACAAGCGGCGTCGAACCGACGCCCGCAAGGAGCAGCACCGGTCCGAAGCTCGCGAGGTAGTAGAAGAATACGCTCCCCGAGGCTCCGCCAGCGAACATCGCGCGGAGATAGAGGCCCATGCTGCCGAAGTCCTCCACGGCAAAGAGCACCCATCCGACGATTATGAGGAATATCGCGTAGACGTGGCCCACCCAGCGCGGCGCGCGGTCGAGCGCCTTCAAAAGGAAGGTCTTCTCGAGCATAAGTATCACCGCGAAGTAGAGTCCCCACAGAAGGAAGTTCCAGCTCGCGCCGTGCCAGAATCCGGTGAGCGCCCAGACGACGAGGATGTTGCGGTACTGGCGCGGCAGTCCCCTTCTGCTTCCGCCGAGCGGGATGTAGACGTACTCGCGGAAGAACGAGCCGAGCGAGATGTGCCACCTCCGCCAGAACTCGGTTATCGACCGCGAGACATACGGATAGTTGAAGTTTTCCGGAAACTCGAAGCCGAACATCCTCCCGAGACCTATCGCCATATCCGAGTAGCCCGAGAAGTCGAAGTATATCTGGAAGGCGTAGGCGATTATCCCGAGCCATGCGAGCGGCGCGCCGACGGTCGTGAGGTCGCTCGCCTTCACCGCCTTCCACAGGGCGCCGACGTTGTTCGCGACTAGCACCTTCTTTGCAAGCCCCGCGCAGAATCGCGAGACGCCCGAGGCAAATCGGTCGACGTTGTGGCTGCGGGAATCTATCTGCTCCGCGAGCTCCTTGTACTTGATTATCGGGCCCGCTATGAGCTGCGGGAAGAGCGTCACGAACATCCCGAAGGAGAGTATGTTTCGCTGCGGCTTCGCGTCCCCGCGGTAGACGTCTATCGTGTAGCTCATGGTCTGGAAGGTGTAGAAGGATATGCCTATCGGAAGCGCCAGCCCGAGCGGCTTCACAAAGCCCACGCCTATGGCGTTCAGGTTCTCGGCGAAGAAGTCGTAGTACTTGAAGAACAGCAGCAGCGCAAGGTTGAAGACGACGCTCGACACCACCGCGCCCTTCGCCGCGCGGATGTGGCCCTTCTTCTTTGCACGCTCTACGAGCATCCCGTGCGTGTAGTCTATCGCTATGGATGCAAACATGATAAGTATATACACCGGCTCGCCCCACCCGTAGAAGATGAGGTTGCAGACGAGCAGGACC
The DNA here is from genome assembly GCA_947630675.1 of uncultured Clostridia bacterium. GTDB lineage: Bacteria > Bacillota > Clostridia > Oscillospirales > JAAYOS01 > CANRIN01. The sequence continues at coordinate 9,388 of CANRIN010000007.1, forward strand.
GCGTTCCGCGCCTTCAGCGGCGTGAGGTAGTACACCGCAAGCGTCACCGGCAGGTACGCGAACATGAAAACAAGGCTCGAAAATACCAAGCTGTTCTCCCCTCTCGTTTTTCATTTCGGAGGCAGATAAAGCGGCGGGGCGGTTGCCCGTCCCGCCGTGCAAAAAGTTTGTATGAATTCGCGAGAGCGATTTCCCGCAAAACGCCTCGCAGAGAATGCGCCCTCAACTTGCTTCGCACCGGCACTTTCTACCGGGCGCATCAGAATCCCAAACGGCGTTTTACGCCGTTTGGGGACCCCGTTAATTGAAAAGCTCGGGACAAATGAATTGCCCCTGCGCAAATTCGACGCTTCGCGCCGAAAAACGCCTCGCAGAGTTTCGCGCCGAAGGCGCGAAATAAATTCAAATCCGTAAATTTCGGCGGCGTGTACGGCGAAATTTACACCTCTCGCGGAGCGTGCGTCGATTTTCCGCCGTAGGCGGAAAACTCGGCGCGTAGCGGAGCGTATAGCACCGGCAGAGCTCCGCTCTGTCCGGTGCTTTCGCGGCAAATTGGTAAGCGAGCGAAGCGAGCGCGATTTGCCGCGAAATTTTTTAAAATGCCGCCTTGAAATTCTCCGCCATCTCTGCGGCATGGTCGCTCACGGCAAAGAAGACGTAGTCGCCCTCCTGCACCAGCTCATACTGCTTGACGAGCTCGTACTGCTCGGGGAGGTAGGTCGCCCACGTCTGCTCGAGCGAGGACACGCGGTTCTCGATGGCCTCCACCACGGCGTCCATATTCCCCGACTTCACCTTTGCCGCGAAGAACTCGGTCGCGGTGACGTTCATGAGCGGGAACTTGCCGGCGTACTCGTCAAGCAGCGACGGGTCAATGCCGTAGGTGTCGCTTAGAATACTGTCGTCAAAGTCCATCATGGCGGGCAGGTCGTCGTAGTCCTCTGCGACCTTGTCCATGAATCCCTTGACGTCCGAAACGTCCTCATAGCCGCCGGACGTACCGCCGGGGTTGGAGTCGGGCTCGTCGGAAGGTTCGTCGGTCACGGGTGCGGACGGCTCTACGGACGGAGCGGTCGAGGGTTCGGTGCTCGTGCCGCCGTTCCCGCCGCCGCAGGACGCAAGCCCGAGCGCAAGCGCGAGCGCGAGGATAAGTGCGATGATGCTTCTCTTTTTCATAATGTCTCTTCCTTTCCGAAATGTATGTTTTTCAAGGCCGCACCGTGCGGCCGGGGTATCTTGTGTATTATGCTCCCGGTTTCGGGAATTACTCGTAAGTCGCCCTGAAATAGTCCGCTATCTCGGCGGCATGCTCGTGGATAACAAAGAGTATGTAATCTCCTTTTTTGACGATCTCGTACTTCTGCACGAGCTCATACTGGTCTATGAGGTACTGCGACCACTGTTCCTTGAGGTAGTCCAGCCGTCCTTCGATGCCATCGTTGACGCTTTCCACATTGTCCGGCTTGACGTGCGCGACGAAGATCTCGGACGCATGTACGTTCATCAGCGGGAACTTGCCGGCGTATTCCTCGAGAAGGGACGCGTCGATATTGTACCAGTCGCTGAGCAGTTCGTCGTCGAAGTCCATGCTTGCCGGGCTCTCAAAGCTGCTGTAGACCGCTTCGACGAAATCTTGGACGTCCGCGTTCTTCTCCAGCTCGGGCAGCTCCACCTTTTCCGAGGGCTCCGGCGAGTCGGAGTTCTCCCCTCCGCCGGCGCTTCCCGGCTTTATCCAGCCGGCTATCGGAGGTGCAGACGGGGGCGTCGGCTCGTCCGAGGTATCCGGCGCCTCCGACGGTTCGGCGGTACCCGGAACGTCCGACGGCGTGGGCGCGGCGGTAGGTTCGGCGGACGGCGCCGGGGTCGCGGTGGGCTCGGGCGTCGGGGTCTTTGTCGGTTCCGCCGTCGGCTCAGACGACGGCGCTTTTGTCGGCTCTTCCGACGGTTCCGCGCTCGGTTCTTCCGACGGTTCTGCGGAGGGTTCGGGCGTCTCGCTCGGCTCCGCGCTCTCCGGCGCGGACGGGGACGGGCTCGCGCTCGGCGCCATGCTCTCCGGGACGGTCGAGGGCTCGGTCGAGACCTCGTCCTCTCCGCCGGACGAACACGCGGCAAGAGACAGCGCAAGCGCAAGTGCGAGGAGTATGGCTATTGCTCTTTTCATATTGCATATCCACCTTTCAGCTATCCGGTCGGCAGCGCGACCTCACGTTAGACGTCCGTGCTCCCCGAAAGTTCCGCAAATTTCCGTTTTTTCTACTCTCCGTCGCGACGGCGCAGAAGCTCCTGCTTTATTCCCCAGAGCTTCTCGGAGAGGTCGACGTAGTAGGTGTGCGGGTTCTCGAAGCGCGTCACCTCGTCCCAGAGGCTCGCGACCTCGCGCGCGCAGTGGGCGCGTATCTCCTCGATGGATGGTCTATCGTACACCAGCTCGCCCGAGCGGTAGACCTGAACCCCGAGTTCGCGGGCAGTATAGTTCTCTATCGTCTTGCGCTTCCATGTGTGCTCCGGGTCGAAGAGCTCGAGCGGCTTCGACCCGTCCGGCGGCGTCTCGTCGAAGACGCAGAGAAGGTCGGCCTCCGCCTTACCCGTTGCGTTGTCGTAGAGGCGAAAGGCGCGCTTGAAGTGCGGGTTCGTTATCTTCGAGGCATTTTCGCTTATCTTTATCTTAGGCTCGACCACGCCGTCTTTCTCCACCGCGACGAGCTTGTACACCCCGCCGAACACCGGCGAGTCTTTCGACGTTATCAGCCGTTCGCCCACGCCAAAGGAGTCGACCTTCGCGCCCTGGCGTATGAGATCGGTTATTATATACTCGTCAAGCGAGTTGGAGGCGATTATCTTTATGCCGGGCAGGCCCGCGTCGTCCAGCATCCTCCGCGCCCTGCGCGAGAGGTAGGCGATGTCGCCCGAGTCAAAGCGTATCCCTCCGTGCTCTATGCCGGCCTCGCGGAAGGCGCGTATCGCGTTCGGAACGCCGCTGCGGAGCGCGTTGTAGGTGTCGACAAGCAGGGTCGCGTTCTGCGGGTACAGCCGACAGTAGGTCCGGAACGCCTCAAGCTCGGTGTCAAACATCTGTACCCAGCTGTGCGCCATCGTCCCGCCGCAGGGCACGCCGAAGTCGCGGTCGGCCAGGGCGCACGCGGTCCCGGCGCAGCCCGCGATGTACGCGGCGCGCGCGCCGTATATCGCGCCGTCCGCACCCTGGGCGCGGCGCGAGCCGAACTCGCTTATCGCTCTGCCCTGTGCGGCGCGGACTATCCTGTTTGCCTTCGTCGCTATGAGCGACTGGTGGTTGATGCTGAGGAGCACGAAGGTCTCGACAAACTGCGCCTCTATCGCGGGTGCGCGGACGGTGAGTATCGGCTCGTTCGGGAATACGACCGTTCCCTCCGGCACGGCCCATATATCCCCCGTGAAGCGGAAGGTGCGGAGATAGTCGAGGAACCTCTCGTCAAAGCAGCCCTTCGAGCGGAGGAACTCGATGTCCTCCTCGGTAAAGCGGAGGTTTTCGATGTAGTCTATCACCTGTTCAAGTCCCGCGGCTATCGCGTATCCCCCGCCGTCCGGCACGGTGCGGTAGAACACGTCGAAATAGCACACGTTTTCGCCCATCCCGGAAAGCAGATAGCCGTTTGCCATTGTCAGCTCATAGAAGTCGCAGAGCAGAGTGTAGTTGTTCTTGTTCATAACATATCTCCAGCGTTCGGATGATTTTTGAGGTGTCCCTTCAGATGACGTCGATGTGCAGGTTTGTCAGAATGTCGTACGCCTCTTCCTCGAGCTTCGGGTCGTTCGAGGCGCACGCCGCGCGGACGACGGATATTCTGGCGTTCGGGAGCGCAGCCTTTGCCATCACGGCGTTGCTTATGACGCAGATGTTTGTCACGACGCCCGCAAGCGTCACCTCGTCGTAGCCTCCCGCGCGCAGACGCTCGGCAAGCTCGAGCGAGGGGAAGGTCGGCTTTTCGATGCACTCGCCCTCCCGTGCCTCCGCCGCGACGGCCGGGGTGAGCTTCCACCCGTCCGCGCCCTTTATGCAGTGCGGCACCGGCAGGTGCTGCCCCTCCACGGTATCCGTGTAGTCCGTGCCGTGGGTGTCGAGCGTGAACAGCACATCGGCGCCGCTCTCCCGCGCCTCACGGATGAGCCCTACAAGACCGGGCTCCGCCTTCACCGCCGCATCGAAGCCGAGCGCGCCCGTGACGAAGTCATTCTGGAAGTCGACCACGACAAGTATCCGCTTCACTTCTTATCTCCCCCCCGAAACATCGCATAAATTAAATGTATTATACGCCTGATTTTGTCGAATTGCAACATTTTTGCTTGACATCCTTTCACGGCGGAAGTATGATTTTATTAGCGCCTGCAAAAAACTTGAAACGGAGGAAAACCCATGAAAATAGGAATGAGCAGCTACTGCCTCACCCCTGCCATGGCGGCGGGGCGCAAGAGCGTCTACGACGTCATAGACTGGGCTGCAGACCACGGCTGTGAGCACATCGAATTTGTCCCGTTCTACCTGCCCTTTGTAGACGAGGAGAAGGGCACGCTCGACACCGGCCTCATCGACTCGGTCCGGGAGAAGTGCGCGGAGCGCTCGCTTGAGATATCGACATACTCCGTCAACGCCGACCTCATAAGCCACGACCCGGCGGAGCGCCGCCGCGAGATAGAGCGCGTCAAGCTGCATATAGACACGGCCGCGCGCCTCGGCATCAAACTGATGCGGCACGACATCGCCGGCTTCCGCCGTCCCTTTGAGACAAACACCGCCGAGAACTTCGAGCGCGAGCTGCCGCTGATGGTCGAGGGCGCGCGCGAGCTCTACGACTACGCCGCCTCTCTCGGCATTACGACGACGCTTGAGAACCACGGCTTCTTCTGCAACGGCTCGGACCGGCTGATACGCCTCATACAGGAGATCGACCGCCCGAACATAAGCATGACGCTCGACGTCGGAAACTTCCTCTGCGTGGACGAGTACGAGTACGCCGCCGTGAAGAAGTGCATCAAATACGCAAAGATCATCCACTTCAAGGACTTCTACATCCGCGAGAAGTCGAAGCTGCCGGGACAGACCGAGATGTTCAACTGCGACTGCGGGTCGTGGTTCGAGACCCTCGGCGGCAGGATGCTGCGCGGCTCGATAGTCGGTCAGGGCGACCTCGACATCTGGGAGATAGCGCGGATAATCAAGGGCTCCGGCTTTGACGGCTACGTCTCGGTGGAGTTTGAGGGCATGGAGGAGTGCGAGCAGGGCACGCGCATCTCTCTCGATATGGCGAGGGCGATCCTCGCTCTCGCATGAAGCGGGAGAAGTCCTGCGGCGCCGTCGTCATTGACGACCGCGGCCGCGTACTTGTGATAAAGCAGACGGCGGGGCACACGGCGTTTCCGAAGGGACATGTCGAGCCCGGTGAGACCGAGGCCGAGACCGCGCGGCGCGAGATCCTCGAGGAGACCGGCATAGAGGTCAGAATAGACGAGCGATTCCGCACGACCGACGCGTTCTCGCCGAAGAGCGGCGTGATGAAGGACGTCGTGTATTTCCTCGCGCGGCCGGTGGGCGGCGCTCTGCGCCCGCAGAAGGGCGAGGTCGAAAGCCTCGCGTGGCTCTCGCCGGAGGAGGCGCGCGCCGCCGTGACCTACCCCGCGTCGCGCAGGATACTTGACGAGGCGATGGCTTTCCTGCGTGAACACGGAGACGCCTAGCGCCGTTTTTCTTCACTTCCACAATATGTTTCACCGGAGGACAGACATGAAGGTTCTTATCGTAAACGGAAGCCCGCGTATGAACGGAAACACCGCCCTCGCGCTCGGCGAGATGGAGAAGGTGTTTGCCGAGGAGGGCATCGAGGTCGAGCGAATGGATATCGGCGCACAGGCGATACGCAGCTGCATCGCCTGCGGAAAATGCGGCACGCTCGGAAAGTGCGTCTTTGACGACGCGGTGAATCTCGCCGCGCAGAAATTCGAGGAGTGCGACGGGCTCGTCGTCGGCAGCCCGGTCTACTACGCCTCCGCCAACGCTACGCTCGTGGCGTTCCTCACCCGCCTCTTTTACAGCACGGCCTTCGACAAGACGATGAAGGTCGGCGCGGCGGTCGTCTCCGCGCGCCGCGGAGGACTCACCTCCTCCTTTGACGAGCTCAACAAGTTCTTCACGATATCCGGCATGCCGGTCGCGTCGAGCAGCTACTGGAACGGCGTCCACGGCGCCGCTCCCGGCGAGGCTGCGGGCGATGCCGAGGGTCTTCAGACCGTGCGCACCCTTGCCCGCAACATGAGCTTTCTCATAAAGAGCATAGCTCTCGGCAAGGAGAAGTACGGTCTTCCGAAGAAGGAGAAGACGGTGCGCACGAACTTCATCCGCTGACAGGCGCCGTCACAACTCAAAACGGTCAAGGGGCAGGCGCAAGCCTGCCCCTTTTGTCTTTCTCCGCGGAGTGGACTTTTTTCCGCTTATATGATACAATAGCGAAAAAGCCGCAAAGAATATTGGAGGCGCGATATGATACTCTCCGACGGAACAATACGCAGAATGCTGCGGGACGGCACGCTCCGCATCTCCCCCATGGAGGACAGCCAGATACAGCCCGCAAGCGTCGACATCCGGCTCGGCAGCACCTTCAGCGTGGTGGAGGACTCTCCCTCCGGAAAGATAACCCTCGAAAACGAGATATGCTACCGCACCATCACGAGCGACACATACGTGCTGCTGCCGAACCAGTTCGTCCTCGCGACGACGATGGAGTTCTTCGACCTGCCGAACGACATCACGGCGTTCGTCGAGGGACGCAGCTCGCTCGGCAGAATGGGTCTCTTTATACAGAACGCCGGCTGGGTCGACCCCGGCTTCAGGGGCGAGATAACGCTCGAGCTGTACAACGCGAACCGCTGCGCTATCGAGCTGAAGGCGGGGCGGAGAGTGGGCCAGCTCGTGTTCAGCCGGATGGACGCCGCGGCGGAGAAGCCGTACAGCGGCAAGTATCAGGACCAGCGCGGCGCGACCGGCTCCCGCGTCTACCTCGACGAGGAGGCGGAGTGACATGAGCGAGACTCTCAGGAGGGTCATCCTTTCGGACGGCTCGCCGCTCGAATACACGCTTGTGCGCGGAGGCGTGAAGAACATCAATCTGCGCGTCCGGACGGACGGCACGGTGCGTGTCTCCGCGCCCGCGAGGGTACCCGTGGGTACTGCGGACAGCATCGTGCTCGGGCGCGCGGAGTTCATCCGCTCCGCGCGTGAGGAGCTTCGCCGCCGTGAGGAGCGGCGTCCCGCCCCGGAGCGGCGCATCCCGGAGGCGGAGTGCCGCGCCGCCATCCGCGCGGCGGTGGACGCGGTCTACCCCGCGTTTCGCTCCATGGGCGTCCCCTACCCCGAGCTGCGCTTCCGCGATATGAAGACGCGCTGGGGCGTCTGCCGGTACCGCGACGGGATAGTCACCTTCAACACGCGCCTTGCCTACGCGCCGAGGGAATGCATAGAATACGTCGCGGCGCACGAGCTCTGCCACTTCATCCACCCCGACCACTCCGCGCGCTTCCACGCCCTCATGGCGTCCGTCATGCCGGACTACCGCGAACGGAAGCGGCGTCTCTCGGAGAGCGCCGCCGCGTGGCTGTAGTCATCTCGCGGCGAATCGCAGTCGCGGGCCAAAGCCCGCTCCTTTACCAATTCGCCGCGGGGCCGCCGTACAGGTCAAAGCCCTGTCGACGGCAACGCTCCGCTCTGCAATTCCCACGCGGCTGGGCCGCGTGGGAGCCCTTCTGATTGAAATGCTCGCCGGAAATGAATTCCGGCTCCGCAAAGTTGCTTGCCTATGGCAAGCAACTTTAACCGCGCGAACCGGCGCGGAACCGCCTGCGGCGCTTCGAAGCGCGCTACGCGAGAGGAGTTTTTCCGCCGTACACGCCGCCGAAAAAGCGGATAAAACTCTATTCGCCGCTAAAACGGCACCTCCGGTTCGTACAATGTTGGGACGTCGGCGCGGAGCGCCGAGGTCTAATGCGCCCGGTAGAAAGTGATGGTGCGTAACAGGTCTAGGGGCGCATTCTCTGCGAGGCGGGCGCGGGAAATCACGCGCGCTATGCGCACGGACGCTTTGCGGCCGCAGCGACGTGCATATTGAAAGCGGCCCCGCCGTGTGGTATCATTGAGATACGAAGGTATCTCCCGCGATTTTAGAAATATTTAAGATATAGTTTCTTTGGAGTTTAGATTTCCCTGATATGATATGACTGTAAGCTCAAAGGAGACGTCTCGTGAGAGCTTCGGAAAGGAGCGGCTTATGAAAAAGCTCAGAAACAACAAGCATTTTGTGACATTCGTGTGCCTCATCGTCGGGTCGGCTCTGCTCTGCTCCGCGGCGGTCGCGAATATCGGCAACGCCGGAGGGTATGAGGCGTACAAGGACGGGCTTCTCGGGCTCTTCTCCCTCGACAACTACTCCGCCACGCTGAAGGGCACGGCGCTGTTTGACGGCGAGGTCGTCGATGAAGCGACCTACACCGAACAGCTCAACCGAAACGCCGGCGTGGGCGAGGCGGCGGCGTACAACACCGAGGATGACTCCGGCCGCTACTCCAACTGGTATGTCGTCAACCCCGCAGACCACGAGAGCGGCGACAAGTACACCTACTACTACTTCAACGGCTCCCGATACTCGGACGGCTCTCCGAAGGCCAGGTCGTGGTCGCTGAACTCCACCAACTATCTCAGCACCTCCTTCGGCGGCGACTTCGACCCGAGCGACCCGGAATCCGCGAAGATCGTGCGTCTGCTCGAGGCGGCGGCGGACCTGCTCGTCGGCGACCTCAAGAACAACTTCGTCTACCTCGGCGGAGAGAACGGCAGCTCGAGCTACCGCGTAAGTCTCAGCCAGAGCCAGCTTCCGGAGATAGTTCAGGCGGCCATCTCGCTTGTACTGAGCGAGTACACCGGCTATAACGGCAGCGTCATTTATGAGGAGCCCATCGCCGAAGTCATAGATAGTGCCGCGCCGCAGGAGACTGCCGAGCCATACTCCTACGACTACTACACCTCTCAGCCCAAGGACGACGACCCGGTCGCAGGCAAGACCGACTACGAGCGGCTGCTTGACAGCATCGAGGTGCCGTTCACCGACATGACCGGCGGCGAGAGCCATGCCACCGGCTACTCGGAGCTTCGCGGCATGGAGGACGCCGTCGACCTCGAGTATGACGGCAGCGACTCCGACTTCACCACGCGCTACGACGCGGCGTGGAGAGAGGCGCGCAGACGCCTCGAGAGCGGCGAAGCAGGCTACTATATCATCACGAAGGACTGCGGCCTCGAGAAGTACGCTTCGGACACCGACTACTATCTCTCGCTCAATAAGACCGGCCGGCTCTTCTTCGACAGCCCCCGCGCCTTCTTCTCGCTCCTCAAGGACGAACCGTATGTTGACAGCGCGATATGCGAATTCACTCTCGACCGCGACGGACACATCACCCAGAACACCCTCGAGGGCACGCTTTCGATGAGGCTGCTGAACGGCGAGCGCCACACCCTCACGATCCGCGTCGACGCGGAGATGTACGACATCGGCACGACGAAGATAGCCCTCCCGGTGATAGAGCCGATGGACTACGTCACCGACCGCTCGCGCGCGACCTACGAGAACGGCTATGAGTACACCATCACGCAGAACGGCATCACGACCGTCCACTCCGACGAGGAGGACAGCAAGCGCGACACGTTCTACCGCTTCAGCAATATGACCCCCCTGGACCGGTTCGACGACCTCTCGATCTACCTCTTAGGCCAGTCCATCCCCTACACCTACTTCGACCTCACCGAGGGCAATGTCGACCTCGCGGGCCTCGCGGAGACGCACTACCTCTACGCCGATCCCGAAGCCTTCGCCTCCGACGGCACCCTGAATAAGGATTCGGAACAGCCTCTCGTGTGGCTCGCGGTAGAGAAGGACCTTTTCGACAACGTGACGTGCGCGCAGATTTTCTCCAATCACGACGGCGTGCTATGGTACTCCGAGAACATGGGATGCACGCCGGACGAAGTAACGCAGGTCCTGCTTGACGACTACCGCGCCATCACCGGTAAGGAGTACGAGGGCACGACGGTGTGGGACACCTCCGGCAACAACATCGTCGGCTTCGACTCCGCCGAGGGCTCCGATCTCTACCCCTACAGCGCGGAAGCCTCTCCCATGGACGGCATAGACGACACGCTCGGCATCATCGGCGGAGCGGACGGGCCCACCGGTGTCATGGTAACCGGCCCGGGCGAGCCTCTGGACGGCTCCGGCTCCGACAACTGACCAAACCTACTCTTCTTTCCATTCCATATTTCCCGCCGGGACGGGCGCGTGTTCCTATCACGCGCCCGGCTTCGGCACCTTCGGAGGACGTTATGACGGAAATGACAGGCGTACCGGCGGTACGCGTTTCAAATATGACAAAGCTCTACAAGAACGGGCGCGGAGTGAAGAACATCGACCTCACGCTCGAGCCCGGCGACATCGTCGGGCTTCTCGGCCCGAACGGCTCGGGCAAGACGACGATAATGAAGGTCATAGTCGGCCTCTGCCATGCCACGGATGGCACGGCGGAGGTCTTCGGCCACTCGGTAGAGCGCGACTACGAGGCGGCGGCAAGGCACATCGGCGCGCTCATAGAGTCCCCCGCGCTCTACTACAATCTCTCGGCGGAGAAAAATCTCCGCCTCGCGGCGCGTGTGCGCGGCGCGGGCGACGAGGACATCGCGCGGGTGCTCGCGCTCGTGCGGCTCGACCGCTACGCGCGCGACAAGGTCGCGCGCTTCTCGCTCGGCATGAAGCAGCGCCTCGGCCTCGCGCTCGCGCTCCTCGGAAGTCCCGACCTCCTCGTCCTCGACGAGCCGACGAACGGTCTCGACATCGAGGGCACGGTCGAGGTGCGCGAGCTGATACTCCGCCTCGCCGCCGAGCGCGGACATGCCTTCCTGATAGCGAGCCATCTCGCAAGCGAGATAGAGCGCACCTGCAATAAGGTTGCGATAATCCACGAGGGCGAGCTGCTGAGCTTTGTCCCGGTGGCGGAGGCCGTCCGCCGCGCTCCTACGCTCGAGGACTACTTCCTCGCGGAGGTCAGGCAGAAGCGCGGCAGCGCGGTGATATAAGGAGGGGTCGGTATGCAGCTTTTCGGAAGATCCTACCGCTGCGAGCTGAGAAAGCTGCTCGCGCGGAAGAAGTTCATAGTTTTCCTCGCGCTCGAGGTCGCGATATGCGGCATCGTGCTTCTCGTGCAGCTCGCTGTCGAGCACGTCAGCGGCCTTGCCTTCAACGTCAACCTCAGGATGATGCTGCTCGGGTTCTTCATCAGCGCGTATATACCGCTCGTGAGTTTCATGGCGGTGTGCGACCTGTTCTCGAGCGAGCTTCAGGACGGCTCGCTCCGCGCCTCTCTGCTCCTGCCCGCGAGCCGCTTCAAGGTCTACCTCGCAAAGGCGCTCGCGGCGTACACCATAGCCGTCGTCTACCTCTTCTCGCTCTTTGTGGTGACGGCGGCGCTCGAGCTGTCCTTCGGCTCGACGCTTCACGGCTTCTTTGAGAGCTTCGGGAGCTACCTGCTCGATGCGATACCCCTCGCCGTCGTGATACTCATGGCGGTGTTCTTCAACCAGATACTCCGCTCGCCGACGCTTGCGATGCTGCTCTGCATCGGCGTGCTCATCACGGCGTACATCGTGAACATCTTCCTGCCGCAGGTCGGCGCGATGCTCTTCACGAGCTACGGCCAGTGGCACAACCTCTTTATCGGCAAGGCGCTCCCCTTCCTGCCGATGATGATGAAGATAGGTCTGCTTCTCGGCTACGGGACGGTGTTCTTCAGCGCCGGCTACTATATCTTCGAGCGCAGGGATATGTGATATGTCGCTAAAAAAGAGGCTCGTCATCACGATAATACTGATGGTGCTCATCCCGGCAACGTTGCTTCTGCTCATTGCCGGGGTGATGTATTCCGTGTTTCTGCTCGGAGGCGGCGCTGAGCCCCCGCCGGACACCATCGTACTCAATGATGAGTTTTTCGCCCAGGCGCTCGACCCGGGCGGCAGAATATTCAAGCTTGCGCTCATCTTCGTCATCTGCGCGATAGTGGCGGTCACCGCGTCGTTCATAGTGGGCGTGACCTACATCTCGCGGAAGATCCTCCCGCCGATGGAGGAGCTTGCACGGGCGGCGCGGCGGATAAGCTCGGGCGAGCTCGAGTTTGAGATACTCGGCTCGAACGTATCGGAGATAAGCGACCTCTGCGGCGCGTTTGACGAGATGCGCCGGCGCCTCCGCGACAACATTGCGGCGGAGCTCGAGCTTGAGCGCGAACGCAACCTCATGCTCGCGCACATATCCCACGACCTCCGCACGCCGATAACCTCGATACAGGGCTACGCGGAGGGACTGCTCGACGGCGTCGCCTCCACCGAGGAGATGCGGCGGCGCTACCTCGAAACGATAGTCGCGAAGTCCGGCTCGATGCAGCGGATGATCGAGCAATTGAGCGACTTCTCCGAGCTCGAGCTGGGGCGGATGGCGTTCGACTTCAGGAGCCTCGACATAGTGGGATTTCTCCGCGCCATAGGCGACGACTACCGCACCGACATCGAGAGCGCGGACGCGTCCTTCTCGCTCACTCTCCCGGAGGAGCCGGTGACCGTCCGCCTAGACCCCGAGAAAATGGGGCGGGTCTTTTCAAATATACTCACAAACGCGATAAAGTACCGCTCGCCGGAGCGCCGCCTCGAAATAGAGCTTTCGGCGGAGCGGACACCGACGGGGATACACATCACCGTCGCGGACAACGGCAAGGGCGTCCCGCCGGAGGACCTTGAGCGGGTGTTCGAGGGCTTCTACCGCGCCGACCCCGCGCGGACCGGCGGAACGTCCGGCCACGGCCTCGGCCTCGCGATATCGCAGCGGATAGTCCTCCGCCACAACGGCCGCATCTGGATGACCCTGCGCGACGGCGGCGGAAGCGAGATACACATAACTCTGCCCGGGGAGGATAACGATGAAAATTCTGATAGTTGAAGACGACCGCTCTATTGCCGAGCTCGAGCGGGACTACCTCGCCCTTGACGGCTACGAGTGCGACATCGCCGAGGACGGCGTCACCGGCCTCCGGATGGCGCTCGGACACAGCTACGACCTCATAATCCTCGACATCATGCTTCCCGGCATGGACGGCTTCGAGGTGCTGAAGCGCATCCGCGCCGAGAAGGAGACGCCGCTCATCCTCCTCTCGGCAAAGCAGGAGGACTTCGACAAGATACGCGGCCTCGGCCTCGGCGCGGACGACTATATGACAAAGCCCTTCAGCCCGGGCGAGCTCGTCGCGCGGGTCGGGAGCCACATCGAGCGCTACTCCCGCCTCACCGGCGTGAAGCGCTCGAACATCCTTCGCATCAGGAGCCTCGAGATAGACCGCGACGAGCACGTCGTGCGCGTCGGCGGCAACGCCGTCCCGCTCACGGCAAAGGAGTACGACCTGCTTCTCTTCTTCGCGGAGAACCCGAACCGCGTCTTCAGCCGCGAGCAGCTCTTCGAGCGGATATGGGGCGAGGACTCGTTCGGCGACCTCGCGACGGTGACGGTACACGTCCGCCGCATCCGCGAGAAGATCGAGCCGGACGCCGCGAACCCGCAGTATATCGAGACGGTGTGGGGCGCGGGCTACCGCTTCCGCGCATGAGCGGCGTGGACTTTGTCCCGCGCCGCTGTACGCTCTGCCCCAGGGAGTGCGGCGCGGACAGGACCTCCGGGCGCGGGATATGCGGGGGCGGCGCGAAGGTGCGTGTGGCGCGCGCCGCCGCGCACTACTGGGAGGAGCCGTGCATCAGCGGCGAGCGCGGCGCGGGCGCGGTGTTCTTCTCCGGCTGCCCGCTGGGGTGCATCTTCTGCCAGAACCGCGAGATAAGCGCCGAAAACTTCGGCAAGGACCTCACGGTGGAGCAGCTTGCGGAGGTGTTCCGCCGGCTCGAGCGCGAGGGCGTCCACACCCTCGACCTCGTCACGCCGACGCACTACACCCCGTGGATACTCGCGGCGCTCGACCTCGCGCGGCCGCGCATCCCGGTCGTCTGGAACACCGGCGGATATGAGAAGACAGGGACGCTGAAAGCTCTCGAGGGAAAAGTCGACGTGTTTCTCCCCGATTTGAAGTACCGCTCGGCCGCGCTCTCCGCGCGCTTCAGCGGAGCCGAAGACTACTTCGACCGCGCGTCCGCCGCGATAGCGGAGATGCACCGCCAGACCGGGGCGTACCGCTTCGACGGCGGCGGGATACTCACGCGCGGCGTGCTCGTGCGGCACCTCGTCCTCCCCGGTCACGCGGAGGACAGCATCGCGGTTTTCGAGGCACTCAGCGACCTCGTCCCACCGGACGAGATCCTCGTCGGACTGATGAGCCAGTACACCCCGCCGCGCGAGCCGCCGGAGGACTTCCCGCCGGAGCTCCGCCGACGTCTCAGTGAGGACGAGTATGAGCTCGTCGCCGACGCAGTCCATGCCCTCGGCTTCGAGGGCTATGAACAGGAGCTCTCGAGCGCGCAGGAGGAGTACACTCCCCCGTTCGACCTTACTGGTCTTGATTAGTCAAAATTTTGTTCGATTTTGCTTGCAATTCAAGAACGTATGTGCTAAAATAATCCCGACGGACTATCCGTCGGGATTATTTTTAAGTCTGGAGGAAGTGTAGTATGAGCGGCATCGAGAGAAAAGAAGTCAACGAGGATTGGGCGCACTCCGGCATAGTCAAGGCCGGGGACTACTGCTTCCTTAACTACTGCGCCGGAAACGTCGGCGGCACGGTGGAGGAACAGATTGAAGGCGCGTTTACTGAAATGGAGTGGCGGCTTGCGCTCTTCGGTCTCACGCTCGCGGACGTCGTGCAGATGGACTGCCTTTTCCGGGACGTCTGGAACATCCCGATAATGGAGGAGGTCATAAAGCGTCGCTTTGCCGGGAAATATCCCGCAAGGAAGTCCATCGAGACGAACTTCGCGCACCGCGGCGGCCCGGAAGGTCTCCAGTTCCAGGTCGACGGCATAGCGTACTGCGGAAGGCAGGAGTGATCGCATGGAATACAGCATAAGGCTTAATTCGCTCTACATCTGCGTGCGGGACCTCGAGCGCGCGCGGAGGTTCTACACCGAGCTTCTGGGCATCGAGGACGAGCCGGACAGGCCGGGCATGTTCGTCCTGGGCGGCTTCCGCTTCATGCTATACGACTATCAGTCGGTGGGAGACACAGTAGTATTCGGCGACAACTGCCTGCCGAGCTTTCTCGTCGACGACCTCGACGCATTTGAAAGGAAGCTCGCGTCCCTCGGCGCGCCGATAGTCTTTCCGAGGACTCGGATACTCGATAACGACGTCCTTGAGTTCCGCGATCCGGAGGGAAACGACATCGAGGTCTACGCAAGGGCAAAGGGCTTGCAGTAAACATTTCGTACTATTGTACGCTGATTTTGCAAAATGTTGTCGCAGCTAGGCAGGTGATCGGGAAACTTGCAGCCATGCATCGCTCATAAAATAAGGCATGACTCATTCGGGAGGCTTTCTTTGCCTCAGAATGTCCTTACGATCGTTGAACTGTCCCCGTCGTATGTTTATCCGCCGCCCAAAGCGGCGGTGTCTCGGTATTTCGGCTGCAACGAGCAAGACGCTCCGGCGAACTTTCGCCGGAGCGTCCATTTTCCTTTTTCAGCCAATCTGCAAATCACCGCGCAACCCTGCCGCCTTTCGGCGGCGCAAAGCGCCCCCGGCGCGCGTCGGCGCGAATCTTACTCGAACTCTATGCCCTCGAACTTGCGGAATGACTCCATGCTCACCTGAATGCTCTTTATCTCGCCGAGCTTGGTGTGGTCCTGTTCGAGGACGACGAACTTCACGCCGACCTCGTTGCCCTTGTCGATGTAGCTCTGTATCGGCAGGATACCGGTGCCTATCTCGACGAAGTTCTCCGGCCGTCCTGCGACGCGGAAGTGCTCGAAGGTTATCTCGGTGTTGTTCGGTATCACCTTGCCGAGGTACTGCACGTCGTCCGGCGAGTCCTTCCAGAAGTCCTTCTGATGGAGGAGTATCACGCGGCTCCCGAGTCGGTCCATGACGGCTATCGGGTCATATCCTCCGCGGCAGCACCAGAAGGTGTCGAGCTCGAACGAGAGGTTCTCCGGCTCGGTGAGGTCGGCGAGATGGTAGAGCGCCGGCTTGCCATCGAACTCACGGAACTCCTGGAAGTGGTTATGATAGTAGAACTGTATGCCCGCCGCGCGGAACTTCTCGCCGAGCTTGTTGAAGAGCTCCGCGCCGCGCTTTATCTCGTCCATCGAATTCCAGAAGCCCATCGCCCAGCCCACGCGGGTATTGCCGACGGCCTGATGGTACTCGATTATCTTGCCGAGGTTGTCCGGGTCGAGCGGAGCAAGGTGCGCGCCGACGACCTTTATCCCGTTGCTGTCGAGGAAGTCCTTCATCTCGGCGGCAGGCATACCGAAGCCGCTGCCCGGATCTTCCGTGGTGTTGCCGTTCGCGAACTCGACGTACTTGTAGCCGGCGTCGGCCACGGCGCGCAGAGTTTCAAGCGGAGCCTCCTTCAGAGAATTGCGTACAGAGTATAGCTGTATTCCGACCTTCATGTCTGTTCTCTCCTTTGCTGTTTTTCGCACTTCCGTGCGGTCTTAACATGTTTGGTGCGGCGTGCATCAGCCGCCTGTTCGTATCCGCGTCGGGGCACTTTTCTTCCTCTTTCGCGTTATGACGAAAATCGCCGCCGCGGCCGCGCTCAGCACGCCTATCGTGAAATAGTAGCCCTTGACGCCGATGTTGTCGCTGAGGAAGCCTCCGAGCAGGTTTCCGATAACGCCCGAAAGCGAGCTCATCGCCCCGACCAGCGCCGCCGCGGTCGTCTTGAGATTGTCCGGAGCGAGCGAGAAGACGTAGGTGGAGCTCGTCGCGTAGAAAAGTCCCGCGCCGATGCCGTCAAGCAGGAGCGAGATGACTATGACCTGCCAGAACGCCATCGAGAAGGAGTAGAGGATAGCCTGGCCCGCGAACATGAATCCCGTGAGTCCAATCACCCACTCGAGACGGAAATGCTTGCGGAGCCAAGGAAGTATCGCAATGAACGGCACCTCCACAAACGCCTTTACACCCATGACGAGTCCAACACGTTCGCCGTCCGTACCGATGCTCTCAAGCAGGCGGGGCAGGAAGTTGCCGTTGCAGTAGAGCAGCGAGCCGAACACCGCCGACAGCAGCAGATAACTGGTGAGCTGGCCGTTCCCGAAGAGCTCCCCGAACCGCATGTCGCGAAGCGACATCGCTTTCGTCCCGGCCGGCTGTTTGTCTCCCCTGCACGCGCTGACTATGAGCAGCAGCGCCGGAACGAACAGCACACAGGATATGTAGAAGGTGACGGCGGGCCCGGTCTTCGGGACAAGCAGGCCGAGGAGTATCGAAGCTATGGCAAACGACAGCGACCCCGTCGCGCGCATAAGCCCGTAGTTCAGCTTATGTTCGTCGCTCTTGCGGAGGAAAATGTTGTCTACGAGCGAAGTCGTCGGGGTGCGGAAGAACATCGCAAACGGTATGAGTATAAGTATTATCGGGAAGCCCGCGACCTCCGTCCCGGCAAAGAACGGCACTGCTCCGTAGGCTAGTCCGCCCACCGAAGCGCAGAGCAGGAGCGCCCGCACGACCGACCGCCACCTGTCCGCGAGCATGCCCCAGAGCGGTCCCGAGACGATAGAGAGCGCGGAGTTGACGGCGGTAATAACGCCGACCTCCGCCTCGCTGTACCCGAGGGAGTACAGAAAAACCGCCAGATAGCTTATCACAGCGGCGTTGGACATGTAAAATGAGAAGCTCGCGCCCATGAGCTTCGCCAGCAGTCCGACCCGCTTGCCGCCCGACAGTTCGGGCGTCTCCCGTGTATTCATAGCCGCCTCCAAAGTATGTGCATATATATGTATTTGGAAATCGTTTTCATAAATAGCATAGCACAGGAGCCACGTTTTGTCAATATGAAACCGCAAGAGAAAATGTTATGGTCCTTATGTCTGGCGTGCAAAGTTGGCAGCGAAGCCGTGGGCTTCGCCCGCTGCGAACAGCGAGGGCGCGAATCAATTCTTCGTCCGACTCTCTACTGCTTTCGCCTGCAATATTCGCTCCGCGAATATTGCCCAACTTTGAGCTTTTCCATTGGACGGGCGGCCGCACTTTCCGTACGCAAAAGAGGCGGGATGCAAAGCATCCCGCCTCTCCTATGGCTGTGATTACTCCTCGATGTCGATAACGACGCCCGAGCCAACCCTGCGGCCGTTTCCCCATTCGGCCACAGCCGAATGGGGACCCCTTATATTAAAATGCTCGCCGGAAATAAATTCCGGCTGCGCGAAGTTGGCAGCTTCGCCGCCAACTTCAACCGCGCGAACAGGCGCGGGAGGGCGGCCGCACTTCCGCGCACAAAAGAGGCGGGGCTTGCGCCCCGCCTCTCCTATGGCTGTGATTACTCCTCGATGTCGATAACGACGCCCGAGCCAACCGTGCGGCCGCCCTCACGGATAGCGAAGCGGAGGCCCTTCTCGATGGCTATCGGGGTGATGAGCTCGACCTTCATGTCGACGTTGTCGCCGGGCATGCACATCTCGGTGCCTTCCGGAAGGGTGATAACGCCGGTAACGTCGGTGGTACGGAAATAGAACTGCGGACGATAGTTGCTGAAGAACGGCTTATGACGGCCGCCTTCTTCCTTCGTCAGAACGTAGACCTGGCCGGTGAACTTGGTGTGCGGATGAATGGTGCCGGGCTTGGCCAGAACCTGGCCGCGCTCGACCTCGTTCTTCGCGACGCCGCGGAGCAGGCAGCCGACATTGTCGCCGGCCTCAACATAGTCGAGGGTCTTGCGGAACATTTCCATCGAGGTAACGACGGTGTTGCGCTTCTCGTCGGTAAGGCCGACTATCTCGACCGGCTCGCCGGCCTTCAGCTGGCCACGCTCGACACGGCCGGTAGCGACGGTACCGCGGCCGGAGATGGTGAAGACGTCCTCAACCGGCATAAGGAAGGGCAGGTCGCTCTTGCGGTCCGGGGTCGGGATGTGGTCGTCGACCGCGTCCATAAGAGCGCGGATGGACTCGTAGACCGGGTCGTTCGGGTCGGTGGACTCGCTCGTAAGAGCCTCAAGAGCGGAGCCGCGGATGATCGGGACGTTCTCGAAGCCGTAGCTCTCGAGAAGCTCGGTGACTTCCATCTCGACGAGGTCGAGGAGCTCAGGGTCATCGACCTGGTCGCACTTGTTGAGGTAAACGACCATCGTCGGAACGCCGACCTGACGGGCGAGCAGGATGTGCTCACGGGTCTGGGGCATCGGGCCGTCCGCCGCGCTGACAACGAGGATAGCGCCGTCCATCTGAGCAGCGCCGGTGATCATGTTCTTGATATAGTCGGCGTGGCCGGGGCAGTCGACGTGCGCATAGTGGCGCTTGTCGGTCTCGTACTCGACGTGAGCGGTGTTGATGGTGATGCCGCGCTCGCGCTCCTCCGGGGCCTTATCGATCATATCATAAGCCTCGTACTGAGCCTGGCCCTTGAAAGCCAGATACTTGGTGATAGCGGCGGTAAGAGTGGTCTTGCCGTGGTCAACGTGGCCGATAGTGCCGATGTTGACATGCGGCTTCGTACGTTCAAATTTTGCCTTGGCCATTTGTATTGTCCTCCTTACAGACAAATATTAGGTTACCCTCCTGCGGTATAAAACCATTGTACAGCAAAGGGGTAAATATTGCAATAGTTTTTTTGAAAAAACGATGCTTTACAGCGGTCAATTCCCGCTGTGGCGCGACGCGACGAGCTTCTCCTGGATGCTCTTGGGCACCTCGATGTAGTGGCTCGGCTCCATCGTGTACTGACCGCGGCCCTGAGTGCGGCTGCGGAGGTCGGTGGCGTAGCCGAACATCTCGCTGAGCGGGACGAACGCGTCTATCGCCTGGGCACCGGCGCGGGTCTCCATGCCGTTTATCTGTCCGCGGCGGCCGCTGATGTCGCCGATGACGTCGCCCATATACTGCTCGGGCACTATGACGACCACGTGCATTATCGGCTCGAGGAGCACCGGGTCCGCCTGACGGCACGCCTCCTTGAAGGCCATGGACGCGGCGATCTTGAAGGCCATCTCGCTCGAGTCGACCTCGTGATAGGAGCCGTCATAGAGCGTGACCTTGACGTCGACGACGTTGTAGCCGGCAAGCACGCCGGACTGCATCGCGGAAGTTATGCCGTCCTCGATGGCGGGGATATATTCCTTCGGAATTGCTCCGCCGACGATGTTGTTGATGAACTCGAAGCCCTTGCCGCTCTCGTTCGGCTCGACGATGATCTTGACGTGGCCGTACTGGCCCTTGCCGCCGGACTGACGCGCGTACTTGTGGTCGATGTTGGCGCTCTTGCGGATGGTCTCCTTATAGGCGACCTGCGGTGCGCCGACGTTCGCTTCGACCTTGAACTCGCGGAGCAGACGGTCG
Source organism: uncultured Clostridia bacterium (assembly GCA_947630675.1). Taxonomy (GTDB): domain Bacteria; phylum Bacillota; class Clostridia; order Oscillospirales; family JAAYOS01; genus CANRIN01. The sequence goes on from CANRIN010000007.1 coordinate 29,933, forward strand.
ACGATGATCTCCAGATGGAGCTCGCCCATGCCGGCGATTATCGTCTGTCCGGTCTCCTCGTCGGTGTAGGTGCGGAAGGTCGGGTCCTCCTCGGCGAGCTTTGCGAGCGCGATGCCCATCTTCTCCTGGCCGGCCTTCGTCTTCGGCTCGATAGCCACACGGATGACCGGATCCGGGAACTCCATCGACTCGAGGATGATGGGGTGCTTCTCGTCGCAGAGGGTGTCGCCGGTGGTGGTATTCTTGAGGCCGACGGCGGCGGCTATGTCGCCGCTGTAGACCTGTTCGATATCCTCGCGGTGGTTGGCGTGCATGAGCAGGATACGCCCGAGGCGCTCGCGGTTGTCCTTGACCGAGTTGTAGACGGCGCTGCCCGCAGTTACCGTGCCGGAATAAACACGGAAGAAGCAGAGCTTGCCGACGTACGGGTCGGTGGCTATCTTGAAGGCGAGCGCGGAGAAGGGTGCGGAGTCGTCCGAATGGCGGACCTCCTCCTCGTCGGTCTCCGGATTCGTGCCCTTGATGGCCGGGATGTCGGTCGGGGCGGGCATATAGTCGACTATCGCGTCGAGCAGCTGCTGGATGCCCTTGTTGCGGTACGCGCTACCGCAGAGCACCGGCACCATGCGGTTCTCTATCGTGGCCTTGCGGATGACTCTCTTGAGCTCGGGGACGGTGATCTCCTCGCCCATGAGGAACTTCTCGGTGAGCTCGTCGTCGAGCTCGCTGACGCTCTCTATCATCTTGTCGTGCCACTCTTCGGCGAGAGCCTGCATGTTTTCGGGTATAGCCTCGTCGGTGAAGGTCTTGCCGAGAGAGTCGCTCGTGATATGAGCGCGCATCTCGAGCAGGTCTATAAGTCCGACGAAGGTGTCCTCCGCGCCGATCGGTATCTGGAGCGGGATCGCATTCGCGTGCAGACGCTCATGCATCATGTTAACAACATTGAAAAAGTCAGCGCCGAGTATGTCCATCTTGTTGACAAAGGCCATACGCGGAACGCCGTAGTGGTCTGCCTGGCGCCACACCGTCTCGCTCTGGGGCTCAACGCCGCCCTTTGCGCAGAAGACGGTGACCGAACCGTCGAGCACGCGCAGGCTGCGTTCGACCTCAACGGTGAAGTCGACGTGGCCGGGGGTGTCGATGATGTTTATACGGTTGTTCTTCCAGAAGCAGGTGGTGGCGGCGGAGGTTATCGTGATACCGCGCTCCTGCTCCTGCTCCATCCAGTCCATCGTCGCCGAGCCGTCGTGAGTCTCGCCGAGCTTGTAGTTCTTTCCGGTGTAGAAAAGGATACGCTCGGTGCAGGTCGTCTTGCCGGCGTCGATGTGCGCCATGATGCCTATATTTCTGGTTCGTTCAAGTGGGTATTCCCTTCCCATGCTAGGTCGTTCTCCTTTAACAAATTACCAGCGATAGTGGGCAAACGCCTTGTTTGCCTCCGCCTGGCGGTGCATCTCTTCCTTACGGCGGAAGGATGCGCCGAGCCCGTTGGTAGCGTCCATCAGCTCGGCCGCGAGACGCTCCTTCATGGTCTTTTCGCTGCGGGTACGGGAGAACTGGGTGATCCAACGCAGAGCAAGGGTCTGTCGGCGCTCCGGCCTGACTTCGACCGGGACCTGGTAGTTCTGACCGCCGACACGGCGTGCCTTTACCTCGAGCGCGGGCATGACATTCTCAAGAGCCTGCTCGAAAACCTCAACGGGCTCCTTGCCGGTCTTCTCGCGAATGATGTCGAATGCCCCGTAGACGACCTTCTGGGCGGTGCCCTTCTTGCCGTCAAGCATGATACTGTTGATAAGTTTCGTAACAACCTTGGAGTTGTACATAGGATCCGGAAGCACGTCCCTCTTGGGGACAAATCCTCTTCTGGGCACTTATCTTCCCTCCTTCACAAAGAATATGAGATCATAGGTACTCGAAAAATCTGTCTTTCCGCAAAGCGCCCACGTTTTATATAAAACGCGAGCAAAAAGCCCCGCGTGAAATGACATTGTCTGCGGCCTTACTTCTTCGGGCGCTTAGCGCCGTACTTGGAACGGGCCTGCCTGCGGTTCGCGACGCCCTGAGTATCGAGCGTGCCGCGAATGATGTGGTAACGCGTGCCCGGGAGGTCGCGCACACGTCCGCCGCGGATCATAACGACGGAGTGCTCCTGAAGGTTGTGGCCCTCACCCGGGATGTACACGGTAGCCTCCATGCTGTTCGACAGACGAACACGCGCGATCTTACGAAGGGCGGAATTCGGCTTCTTCGGGGTCATGGTACGCACCGCGGTACAAACACCGCGCTTCTGCGGGGACGGCTGGTCGGTCATACGGTTCTTGATGGTGTTGAAACCCTTCTGCATGGCCGGGCTCTTGGACTTGTAGCTCTTGTCCTGACGTCCGTGACGCACGAGCTGATTAAAAGTAGGCATGATTTTCCTCCTTTCCGGAATGATTATATTCTTAACGGGACGATTTTCGTTTATCCCGACAAGAAACGATTTTACTTCAGAACGGCCGCTGCCGCCGCGCCGACGTTTATCCCGCAGCTTTCGCCGAGCTCCTGCATGGACTCGACCGCCTTTACCGGGACCTTCTTCTCGCCGCACAGCGTCTCGAGCTCCTCGCGTATCTGCGCCGAGGCGTCCCGCGCGATAAATACCTCCGCTGCCGTTCCCTCTTTGATGGCGCGCCGGGTCTGCTTCAGCCCGACGACCTTTCTGTCGGTGTTCAGTTCATCTATCATCGTATTCCTCCGACAACGCACAACATCGTATTTTAGCATTAAATTCCGCCAAAGTCAATACTTCAGCCTGACCAAAATACGCTTTTCTGCGTATCTCTGCCACGTGAAACTGCACGAAAAACGTGCGGCTCCGTGAGGCGCGAGTCCCTTTGCGGGCGGCCTTCGCCGCCCGCAAAGGGATACTTTGTCCGTGCGTTATCTGTGCTTGCTGCCGGGCGGAGGCTCTTACTCCTCCACCGCCGGCTGGATGATGGGCTCAACGCTCGCCTCTCCGTGGCTCGCGGCAAACGACTCCGCAAACTCCTTGAAGTCCGGACGGACCGGCTCGTCGACCTCCATATCGAAGTCGCGGTAGGTCTCCATTCCGGAGCCGGCGGGGATGAGCTTGCCGATAATGACGTTCTCCTTCAGGCCGACGAGGTGGTCCACCTTGCCCTTTATCGCGGCGTCGGTGAGCACGCGCGTCGTCTCCTGGAAGGATGCGGCGGAGAGGAAGCTCTCGGTGGAAAGCGAAGCCTTCGTGATGCCCATGAGCGTCGGGCTCGCGGTCGCGGGGACGAACTCCTCGCCGCGTCCCTCCGCCTCGGCCTTCTCGCGGGCGGCGTTGTTTATTTCCTCAAATTCGAGCGAGTCGACAAGGGTTCCGACGAGCAGGTCGGTATCTCCCGCGTCCTCCACTCTGACCTTGCGCATCATCTGGCGGACGATTATCTCGATGTGACGGTCGTTGATGCCGATGCCCTGCTGACGGTAGACCTTCTGGACCTCGCGGATGAGGTAGTTGTGGACCGCCGGCACGCCCTGTATGCGGAGGATGTCGTGCGGGTTGAGCGAGCCCTCGGTGAGCTCGTCGCCCTGCCGCACGAAGTCTCCGTCGCGGACCTTCATTATCGAGCCGAACGGGATGGTCATGTGGGTGACGTCGTTCTCGTCCTCCGGGTTCGTTATCGAGATACCGCGCTGTCCGGCGCGGCGGATCTCCTCGCGCTTGACTATGCCGCTTGCCTCCGCCATAATGGCAAGGCGCTTCGGCCTGCGCGCCTCAAACAGCTCCGCGACACGCGGAAGACCCTGAGTGATATCGTCGCCCGCGACGCCGCCGGTGTGGAAGGTACGCATGGTGAGCTGGGTGCCAGGTTCGCCTATCGACTGAGCGGCGATTATGCCGACCGCGTCTCCGACATTCGAAGGCGTGTTGTATGCGAGGTTGGAGCCGTAGCACTTTGCGCAGACGCCGTGATGCGCACGGCAGGTGAGGACCGAGCGTATCTTCGCCTCGGTCACTCCCGCGGCGACGACGCGGTCGATGTCCTCGTTCGTTATCATGTGGTCGGTCGGGACAAGCACCTCTCCGGTCTCGGGATGGACTATCGGCTCGGCGAGGTAGCGCCCGCGCAGGCGGTCGCCGAAGCTCTCTATGACGGCGTCGGACGAGTCGGTTATCTCGCGGACGACGACTCCGTCCTCCGTTCCGCAGTCGACCTCGCGGATGATGACGTCCTGCGAGACGTCGACAAGGCGGCGGGTGAGGTAGCCCGAGTCGGCGGTACGGAGCGCGGTATCCGCGCCGCCCTTACGCGCCGAACGCGAGCTGACGAAGTATTCGAGCACCGACAGTCCTTCGCGGAAGTTCGCGCGTATCGGTATCTCTATCGTGCGTCCCATGGTGTCTGCCATCAGTCCGCGCATGCCGGCGAGCTGACGGATCTGGCTCATGCTGCCGCGCGCGCCCGAGTTTGCCATCATGTATATCGGGTTCATCTCGTCGAGCGTGTCCTGAAGAGCCTTGGTGACGTCGTTCGTGGTGCGCTCCCACTCCTCGATGACAAGGCGGCGGCGCTCCTCGTTGGTGATAAGACCGGTCTCGTAATCGCCCTCGATCTCGGTGACCTTCTTCTCGGTCTCGCCGATGATCTCCCACTTCTCCTTCGGGACGACCATGTCGCTTATCGAAATGGTTATCGCCGCGCGGGTGGAGTACTTGTAGCCGAGCGACTTGACGTCGTCGAGCATTATCGAGCCCTTGGCAAAGCCGTGCTTTGCGATGCAGCGGTCGATTATCTGTCCGAGCTCGCGGTTGCGGACAAGGAAGGATACCTCAAGGTCGCAGACCTTGTCCGGGTCGGAGCGGTCGACGAAACCGAGATCCTGCGGTATGACCTCGTTGAAGATGAGGCGGCCGACGGTCGCGTCTATCGTGCGGGTATACTCCACGCCGTCGACCTCGAGCGTGCGGCGGACGCGTATCGGGGCGTGGATGTTCACGACGCCCTTGTCGTAGGCCATGATGGCCTCGTCCATATTCTCGAATATCTTGCCCGAGCCCTTCTCGCCCTCACGCTCGAGGGTGAGGTAGTAGGAGCCGAGGACCATATCCTGAGTAGGAACGGTGACCGGCTTGCCGTCCTGCGGGCGGAGGAGGTTGTTTGCCGAGAGCATAAGGAAACGCGCCTCGGCCTGCGCCTCCGCGGAGAGCGGGACGTGGACCGCCATCTGGTCGCCGTCGAAGTCGGCGTTGAAGGCGGTGCAGACGAGCGGGTGGAGCTTTATCGCGCGGCCCTCGACGAGGACAGGCTCGAACGCCTGGATGCCGAGGCGGTGCAGCGTCGGCGCGCGGTTCAGCATGACCGGGTGCTCCTTGATTATCTCCTCGAGCGCGTCCCAGACCTCGTTGCGGGTGCGCTCGACCATCTTCTTCGCGCTCTTGATGTTGTTCGCGACGCCGTCCTCAACGAGCTTCTTCATGATGAACGGCTTGAAGAGCTCGACCGCCATCTCCTTGGGCAGGCCGCACTGGTATATCTTGAGCTCCGGGCCGACGACTATGACCGAACGGCCGGAGTAGTCGACGCGCTTGCCGAGCAGGTTCTGGCGGAAGCGTCCCTGCTTGCCCTTGAGGAGGTCGGAAAGCGACTTCAGGGCGCGGTTGTTCGGTCCCGTGACCGAGCGCCCGCGGCGTCCGTTGTCGATAAGGCTGTCGACTGCCTCCTGGAGCATACGCTTCTCGTTGCGGACGATTATCTCAGGCGCCTCGAGCTGCAGCAGCCTCTTGAGGCGGTTGTTGCGGTTTATCACGCGGCGGTAGAGGTCGTTCAGGTCGCTCGTGGCGAAGCGTCCGCCGTCGAGCTGGACCATCGGGCGGAGGTCGGGAGGTATGACCGGCAGCACGTCGAGAATCATCCACTCGGGCTTGTTGCCGCTCTGGCGGAAGCTCTCGGCACACTCGAGGCGCTTGATTATGCGCATCTTTTTCTGCCCGGAGGAGTTCGCAAGCTCCTCGCGGAGCTCCTGGCAGAGCTTCTCGACGTCTATCTCCTGGAGCAGCTCCTTTATCGCCTCGGCGCCCATTCCGGCGCGGAAGTCGTTCTCATAGCGCTCGTACATATCCTGATACTCCTTGTCGGAGAGTATCTGGTTCTTGACGAGCGGGGTGTCGCCCGGGTCTATAACTATATAGCTTGCGAAGTACAGCACCTTCTCGAGCAGGCGCGGGCTGATGTCGAGCATCAGGCCGAGGCGGCTCGGCGTGCCGCGGAAGTACCATATATGGCTCACCGGCGCGGCGAGCTCGATGTGGCCCATCCTCTCGCGGCGGACCTTCGCGCGCGTGACTTCGACGCCGCAGCGCTCGCATATCTTGCCCTTGTAACGGACCTTCTTGTACTTGCCGCAGTGGCACTCCCAGTCCTTCATCGGCCCGAAGATGCGCTCGCAGAACAGTCCGTCGCGCTCGGGCTTGAGGGTGCGGTAGTTTATCGTCTCGGGCTTCTTGACCTCTCCGTGCGACCAGACGTCGCGTATGAGTTCGGGCGAGGCAAGACCGATCTTTATTGCTTCAAAGGTATCGTTGCTCATCTACTTCTCCTTCCCCACTCAAAGGTCAAATATATCGTCGTCGGAGGGCTCAATGGAGTCGAAGTCGTCTCCGAACTCCTCGTCCTCGCCTTCTTCGTCGTTGAAATCCTCGTCGCCGTCGTCCTCGAACTGTCCGAGGTCGTCGTCGAACTCCTCGCCCGCCTCGCGGACGCGGAAGCCCGCGGCCTCGAACTCGTCGTCTCCGCCGGAGCGGTAGTCGCTGCGCTCGACCGCGCCGAAGCTGGTGTCCTCGTCGTCCTCCTTGAGCTCGATCTCGTTCCCGTCGCGGTCGAGCACGCGGACGTCGAGACCGAGGGACTGCAGCTCGCGCAGCAGCACCTTGAACGCCTCCGGCACGCCCGGCTCGGGGATGTTGTGACCCTTGACTATCGCCTCGTAGGTCTTGACGCGGCCTACGACGTCGTCCGACTTGACGGTGAGCACCTCGCGCAGCGTATACGCCGCGCCGTAAGCCTCGAGCGCCCACATTTCCATCTCGCCGAAGCGCTGTCCGCCGAACTGCGCCTTGCCGCCGAGCGGCTGCTGGGTAACGAGCGAGTACGGACCGGTGGAGCGGGCGTGTATCTTGTCGTCGACGAGGTGGTGCAGCTTGAGGTAGTACGCATAGCCGACGGTGACCGGGCTGTCGAACCGCTCGCCCGTGCGTCCGTCGTAGAGAACGCTCTTGCCGTCCGGCTCGATGCCGGCGAGCTCCAGCGTTTCCTCGATGTCCTTCTCGTCCGCGCCGTCGAACACCGGCGTCGCGACCTTCCAGCCGAGCTTCTGCGCCGCGCGCCCGAGGTGTATCTCGAGCACCTGTCCGATGTTCATTCGGCTCGGGACGCCGAGCGGGTTCAGAACTATGTCGAGCGGGGTGCCGTCCGGCAGGAACGGCATGTCCTCGCGCGGAAGTATGCGGCTGATGACGCCCTTGTTGCCGTGGCGGCCGGCCATCTTGTCGCCGACAGAGATCTTGCGCTTCTGGGCAATGTAGCAGCGCACGACCATATTCACGCCGGGGTTCATCTCGTCGCCCGCGTCGCGGCTGAACACCTTGACGTCGACGATGATGCCGCTCTCGCCGTGAGGAACGCGGAGGCTGGTGTCGCGCACCTCGCGCGCCTTCTCGCCGAATATGGCGCGGAGCAGCCGCTCCTCGGCGGTGAGCTCGGTCTCGCCCTTCGGCGTGACCTTGCCCACGAGGATGTCGCCCGGGCGGACCTCCGCGCCGATGCGGATTATGCCGCGGTCGTCGAGGTCCTTGAGCGAGTCGTCGCCGACGTTCGGGATGTCGCGCGTTATCTCCTCCGGGCCGAGCTTGGTGTCGCGGGACTCTATCTCGTGCTCCTCGATGTGGATGGAGGTGAACACATCGTCGGTCACCATTCTCTCGGAGAGGAGTATCGCGTCCTCGTAGTTGTAGCCTTCCCAGGTCATGAAGCCGACGAGGACGTTCCGTCCGAGCGCGACCTCGCCCTCGACGGTGGAGGGTCCGTCCGCAAGGACGTCGCCCTTGTGGACCTCGTCGCCCACAGACACGACCGGCCTCTGGTTGACGCAGGTGCCCTGGTTGGAGCGGAGGAACTTTATAAGCCGGTAGGTGACCTGTCCCCTGCCGGTGTACTCGACGGTTATCCGGTCGGCCGAGACCGAGCGGACAAATCCGTCTCCCTCGGCGAGGATGCAGACGCCGCTGTCGACCGCCGCCTTGTACTCGATGCCGGTGGCGACTATCGGCGCCTCCGGCTTGAGCAGCGGGACGGCCTGCTTCTGCATGTTCGAGCCCATCGCGGCGCGGGTCGCGTCGTCGTTCTCGAGGAAGGGTATCATCGCGGTCGCGACCGAGACCATCATCTTCGGCGAGACGTCGACGTAGTCGACCCTGCCCGGCTCGACCTCGATTATCTCGTTGCGGTGGCGGCAGGTGACGCGGTCGCTCTTGAAGTTTCCGCTCTCGTCGAGCTGGTTCGCCTCCGCGACGATGTAGTCGTCCTCGGTATCCGCCGTCATGTAGGTGACCTCGTCGGTGACCTTGCCGGTCTCGTGGTCGACACGGCGGTACGGCGCCTCGATAAAGCCGTATTCGTTTATCCGCGCGAATATCGACAGGTAGTTTATCAGGCCGACGTTCGGGCCTTCGGGGGTCTCTATCGGGCACATGCGGCCGTAGTGGCTGTAATGGACGTCGCGGACTTCGAAGGTCGCGCGGTCCTTGGAGAGGCCGCCCGGGCCGAGCGCGGAGATACGGCGCTTGTGCGTCAGCTCCGCGAGCGGGTTGTTCTGGTCCATGAACTGCGAGAGCGGCGAGGAGCCGAAGAACTCCTTGACCGCCGCAGTCACAGGCCGGATGTTGACAAGCGACTGCGCCGTGACCTCGCTCGCGTCCTGAATGGTCATACGCTCGCGTATAGTACGCTCCATGCGCGAGAAGCCTATGCGTATCTGGTTCTGGAGCAGCTCGCCCACCGAGCGGAGACGGCGGTTGCCGAGATGGTCGATGTCGTCGACCGAGCCGACTCCGTAGTGGAGGTTGAGCATATAGTTGATAGAGGCGAGTATGTCCTCGCGGGTGATGTGGCGCGGCATGAGCTCGTCGCGGGAGGCGGCTATCGCCTCCTTGAGAGCTTCGCCGGAGTACTTCTCCATCAGCTCGCTCAGCACCGGGAAGGAGACCTTCTCGCGGATGCCGAGCTCCTGCGGGTCGAAGTCCACGAACCCTCCGAGCTCCACCATGCGGTTGGTGAAGACCTTGACCTCTATCGGCTGCTGGTTGTGGTGGATGCTTTCGACCTCGATCCACACCTCGGTCACGCCGCGGCGCTCGAGCGTCTCCGCATCCGCGCGGCTGAGACGCTTTCCGTCGTCAAATATGACCTCGCCCGTGAGCGGGTCGGCGACGGGGCGGGTGAGCTTGCGGCTGGCGATGCGGCTCGCGAGAGACAGCTTCTTGTTGAACTTGTAGCGGCCGACATTCGAGAGGTCGTAGCGCCGCGAGTCGAAGAACAGGTTGTTTATCAGCGTGCGCGCCGACTCGGTCGTGGGCGGCTCGCCGGGACGCAGACGGCGGTAGATCTCGATGAGCGACTCGTCCACGTTCGAGGAGGGGTCGCGCTCGAGGGTGGTGAGGAGCACACGGTCCTCGCCGAAGAGCTCCTTTATCTCCGCGTTCGTCTCGACGCCTATCGCGCGGATGAAAGCGGTTATCGGCAGCTTGCGGTTCTTGTCTATGCGGACGTGGAACACCCCGGCGGGGTCGGTCTCGTACTCGAGCCACGCGCCGCGGTAGGGTATGACGGTGCTCGCATAGAGCAGCGGGTCGCTCTTCTCGTCGACGACGTTGAAGTAGACGCCCGGCGAGCGGACTATCTGCGAGATTATGACGCGCTCCGCGCCGTTTATCACAAACGTGCCGGAGTCGGTCATGAGCGGGAAGTCGCCCATGAATATCTCGCTCTCCCTGATGTCCTCTGTCTCCTTGTTGCGGAGGCGGACCTTCACCTTGAGGGGTGCGGCGTAGGTCGCGTCGCGGTCCTTGCACTCCTCTACGGTGTACTTCGGGGTGTTCTCGAGGGTGTAGCCGACAAAGCTCAGCTCCAGATTTCCGCTGTAGTCGGTTATCGTGCCCACGTCGCGGAACACCTCACGAAGGCCCACGTCAAGGAACCATTGATAGCTGTTTTTCTGAATCTCTATGAGGTTCGGCATATCAATGAGGTCTCCGAGTCTCGCGTAGCTCTTTCGGACGGTGCGGCCGAAGCGCACTTCCTTGAGTCGGCTCTCAACATCCGGCATTTGATCAACTCCATTTCTGTAATACTCGGGGCGCCCGGTTGAAACGCCCGGAAGGGTTGAAACTTTTGCTCGACACTCCCTTGTCACCGGCAACTGCATGTGATATAATGCCATGTGTAAAAAGGTGAGTGTTGTCCATAATATCAATGGTGCAATATAGAAGTATAGCATAGAGAACCTGTTTTGTCAACAGGTTCTTTTTTAATTCACAAAAAATGCGGCGGCAGATTTCGTCTGCCGCCGCGCCGCTCGGGAAAGCATCTGCACGGCCTGCAAATCAGGCGCGGGAACGGGCAGCCGATTTTCGGCTGCCCGTTTTTGAATGACCTGCTTTGCCGTACTGCGCGTTTTCCGGCCGATGTTACCGCTCCGCGACGCCGGTCCTCGGCGAAGCGGAATCGGCGATCTCCCACTCCCCGGTCTCTGTGTCCTCCGTCAGGTAGAAATACTGCTCCACATGGCCGTCCTTCCTAAAAGTTTTTGTGTGGTCATACTCCACATAGTATTTCGCCAAAACCACGACAAAGTGCTCCTTAAGGTATTCATCCGTCCATCCTCTTGACTGCGCAAGGTCGCTTCCCATGTACATCCTGACAACGCGCTCCGTTTCGCTCTCGTCCACTTTTACCTCATCCACGCGCACGGTTATCGTATACTCCTTTCCGGACTGTCCTTCTATAGCGCTTCTAACGGTCTGGGTCGGGTCGGCAGACGGTATCTGGAGCCACGGGTCAAACAATCCCATCTCGTACGCCGCAAAGCCGCAAAGAGCCAATACGGCAAGGACGGCGGCGATAAGGAGACCCGGCTTCAGGAGCTTCCTTTTCGATATATGAGCTCTGTCGTATGAAACGGCTTCACTGATATATTTCACATCCAGCTCGCTCATGGCGTCGGAAAACTTCTTTCCGTTCATACGAACATCCCCCTTTCCTTTAAATACCGTTTCAGCTTTTCCCGCAAGCGCGTCAGCCGGACGGAGACGTTTTTCTCCGAAAGTCCCGTCATCTCGGCTATTTCTTTATAGCTGTCGGCAAACCAGTAGCGGCGCATGAAGATAACGCGGTTCTCGGCGGACAGCGTATCGAGAAAGCTTTCAATTATGTGCGCCAGTTCCCGCGCTTCGACCTCGGTCTCCGCCGTGTTCGGGTCCGCCATGCAGGCCTCGATCTCCTCCACGGCGACCGTGTAGCGGCTGCTTCGCTTTGCCGCCGTATTCCTGTAATATAGCTTCAGCGAGATGTTCCGAACGATCCTGCACAGATATGCGAGCAGCGGGTCGGGACGCTCCGGGGGTATCGTGTTCCACGCGGCAAGATATGCGTCGTTGACACATTCCTCCGCGTCCTGCATATTGTTCACGATATTATACGACAGGCCGCGGCACACCCTGCCGTATTTTATTTCCACTTCCCGTATCGCCTGCTCCGAGCGTGCGAAAAACAACCCTATGATAGCTTCATCTTCGACCACTCGCGGCACCTCCTTTCCGGCTTCGACTATATACTACGTTTCCCGAAGCGAATACTACGTCGGATCCGAATATTTTTTAAAAACATCCGAAGCGCTTTCCATGTCCCGCAGCTGGCGCCTCCCGTAAGCAATAAAGGGCGGCGCACAGCGCCGCCCCTTCGGTTTATCGCTTATATGAAGCTTCTGATTACAGGAACTTCTCGTTCAGGTCGACGTTGAAGTCCTTTGCGAGCCTGCGGAAGTCATCCGAGCTTATCGAGCGCTTGCGTCCGCCCATCGAGATTATCTTGACGAGGATGTCCGCCGCCTTGTCCACGGTGTGCGCGAGGCCGAACGCCATGTCGAAGCTCTCGCCGGCGCAGAACATCCCGTGGTGCGCCCAGATGATAACGTCGTAGGTCTTCATCTTCTCGCAGCTCTTGAGGCCGATGGCGCGTCCGCCGGGGACCTCCCACTCGAGCACGCCCACTCCCGCCGGGAATATTATCGGGCACTCGGTCATCGTGTCCCACAGCTCGCGGCTCCACACCGCGTCCTCAAGCGGCAGGACATAGCTCAATGCTATCACGTTTGCGGGGTGGCAGTGGTATATCACGCGGTTCTTACCGCCGGTCGCCTCTATCTTGACGGCGTGGTTCAGGAGGTGGCTCGGCAGCTCGCTCGTGGGCCGTCCGCCGTTCACGAGTCCCCAGACTATGCGGTAGTTTTCGCCCTTGTCGTCGAGCTCGACTATCGCCGTCGCGTCCTCCGGCTCACGGAGGGTGTTCTGGAAGAACTTGCCCGAGCCGGTCACCATAAAGAAGTCGCCCGCGAGCGACGGAATGGACGCGTCAATCGGCGTCCACGGCTTCGGGTCGGCGTAGAAGTCTTCCCGCACTGACTCGGCCTCCTCCGGACGAAGGCGGTAGCTCATGTTGCCGCCGTTGCGCTCATGCCAGCCCATCTTCCAGCAGTTCTCGGCCATACCGAGAAATCCCTTTGCAAATTCGGAATCCAGTACCTTCATAGCTCCTCCTTATTCTTCTGCGGCGCCGCCGCAGGTATGTTTCCGCATCCGTGCGGGAATATCTCCCTATACGATATTATATCACCGTGCGGAAAAAAGTAAAGTGCTCTTCCTTGCGCGCGCTGAAGGTATGTTGTATAATTGACGTATACCTTATAGGAGGCAGAAGCATGATACTTTTTACCTGCGACTACAACGAAGGCGCGCATTCGCGCATAATCGAGCGGCTCGCCGCAACCAATCTCGAGCAGAACCCCGGCTACGGCATGGACGCACACTCCGCCGCCGCGCGGGGATATATCTCCGAACTCACCGGCGTCCCCACTGACAGGATACACTTCCTCGTCGGCGGTACGCAGACGAATTTCACCCTTATCGCGGCGGCGCTCCGTCCGCACGAGGGCGTCCTCAGTCCCGAGACGGGGCACATCAACGTCCACGAATCCGGCGCTGTCGAGGCGACGGGGCACAAGGTCATCACTCTGCCCCCCACAAACGGCAAGATAACGGCGGCACAGGCGGAGGCAGCCTTTGAAGCGCACTATAACGACGCGACGCACGAGCATATCGTAAAGCCCGCAATGATATACATCTCCGAGCCCACCGAGACCGGCACGGTGTACTCTATAGGCGAGCTCCGCGCGCTCCGCGACACGGCGCACAGGTACGGCGCAACGCTCTACGTCGACGGCGCGCGCCTCGGCTACGCCATGGCGTCCGACGTGTGCAACTTCACGCTCCGCGACCTCGCGGAGGCGTGCGACGCGTTCTACATCGGCGGCACGAAGGTCGGCGCTCTCTTCGGCGAGGCGCTCGTCATCTCAAACGAGAGCCTCGGGCGCGACTTCCGCTACATAATGAAGCAGCGCGGCGCGATGCTCGCGAAGGGACGCCTGCTCGGCATACAGTTCGAGACGCTTTTCGAGGACGGGCTTTACTTCGAGATATCAAAGCACGCGGTCGCGCTCGCTATGCGCGTTCGGGACGCGTTCCTGAAGGCGGGCTGCCCGTTCTACGCCGAGTCGCCTACAAACCAGCAGTTCCCGCTGATAACGCCGGAGCTCCGTGCGCACCTCGAGCGCGAGTTCGTGTTCGAGCACTGGGGCGAGCGGGACGGGCTCGAGGCCGTCCGCTTCGCGACGAGCTGGGCGACGACCGAGGAACAGGTCGCGGCGCTCGAAAAATCTCTTGCCGATTTCTCGGCAGGCAAACATTAAAGAAAGGCCATTCTAAAAATAAAAAGGAGCAAACATGAAAAAAGCGGAATTTCTGAGGATAGCCGGGCGGCTGAACGGCCGGCTTGGGGTCACGCCGCTGCTCTTCGGTTCGCTCGGGCTGGAGCAGCGGCTGCATGCCGACCTGTCGGCGGACGACATCGACATACTCCTACCCGAAGTTTTCCTCGCGGAAAGTTGGTCCGACCTCGCCTCGGTCATGGAGGAGGACGGATACGTCCTCTGCGACGCGGACGAGCACGAGTTTGAAAAGGAGGGTTTCAGCGCGGCATTCGCGGCGCTCGAAAGTCTCACACCCTTTGCGGGGGTAGATCTCACGGGCATACCTGTCGTTGAGGAAGCGGGAACACGCTACCTTCTGCTCGATCTTGAGGACTATCTCAAGGTGTACACGGCTTCCTCAAAGGACGGCTATCGAAAGAACACCAAGCACAAGAATGACAGCGAGAAGATCGACCTGATAAAGCGGGCTCTCGCGGGCGAGAAGCAGCAGTGACCTCCGTTCGTGCGCACCTCTCCTCTGCACCAAGCCGCGACCGAGAAGCGCAGGAGTGTTGCTACAAGATCGCTTTTGAAGTGCATGGACATATTTGCAAGCTTGATTTTCGTTATATTATAACGTATACAGTTATTATATAACCTATTTTTTGAGTTTGTCACCTTATTCCGTATAACACAACTTATTTCGTTATGTTATATCGTATATCGTGATTTTACCATCGATATTAGAAGAATATTTCGTTTACAGTTACACTTTAACTTATATAGTTATTTTATAACCTTATATTCTATTTTATCACCTAATCAGTTTGTTGCTAACTCAACAAGTTATATTATCACCCAATGCGATAACTCCGTGATCTACATCACCATTGAGAAGAAGGGAGGGGCTGCAGCCCCTCCCTTCTTGTTTTCACTTTGCGGTTCAGCTTTGCCGTTCCGCTTTACTTCACGACCTTTTCGCAGAAGCGCATGAGGATGGTCGCAACTTCGGCGCGGGTAGCATTGTTCGCGGGCGCGAGGTG
The DNA here is from genome assembly GCA_947630675.1 of uncultured Clostridia bacterium. Taxonomy (GTDB): domain Bacteria; phylum Bacillota; class Clostridia; order Oscillospirales; family JAAYOS01; genus CANRIN01. Next base: position 45,052 of record CANRIN010000007.1, read on the forward strand.
CGTCTTGTCGACACCGTTCACGAGACCAATGCTCACTGCCCAGCTCATCGCGTCCTTTGCCCAGCCGCTCACCGACGACGCGTCCGCGTAGCCCGCGAGCGTCCCGCTCGAAGTGGTGGCGTAGCCCATCTTCTTCGCGTAACGGTAGAGTATCGTCACGAGCTGCTCGCGTTTGACGTTGTCATTCGGCCCGAACTCGCTATCCGTGTAACCTGTAACCACACCCGCGTTCTGCGCCCACGCGACGGCGTCCGTGTAGTACTGTCCGGACGGGACATCCTCGAACTGCTCCGCGACGGTGTCCGGCTCATACGCGAGACGGTACAGCACCGTCACCATCATTCCGCGGGTCATTGCTCCGTTCGGGGTGAACTTGTTTGCACCGGTGCCCTTGAACAGCTCGCGCGCCGCGACGAACTCCACGGCGTCGCTCGCCCAGTGATGCGCGGGTTCGACGTCCTCGAATGTCTCGGTCTTGTCCACAATCTTGAGTGTGACGTCGCCTTCGACATTGAGAATCACGCCGTTCTCACCTATCACGCAGTCGCGGACGATCTCCTCGGTGCCGTCGGGATTAACCACAACCGCAGCCGTTCCCGGTCCGAACTCAGTGACGGGGATCTCGACTTTCGTACTCTCCGCAGACTCGCTGCGGACGCTTATCTCCGGTGCCGTCTCGGCGCTCTTGGAGGCCGGGACCTCGACCGGTGCGGTCACGACATCCTGCTTCTCGGCTTCCTTCGGTATCACGACCTCGGCGGAGGTCACTTCTCCCTCGGCGTCGGTGTTCGTCTGACCGACGACGCCGTCCGGCGTGGTGGTACGCTCGGTCGCGCTGCCGTCGGTCTGGGTGACCTTCTCGGTGACGGTGTTGTCCGGGGTGACCGTCTTCTCGGTTACCACGCCGTCCTTGTCCGTGTTTTTCTCGGTGACGGTGCCGTCCGTCTGAGTGGTGGTCTCGGTAACGGAGCCGTCCGAGTATGTGGTAGTTGTTGTGGTCGAGCCGTCCGGGTTCGTGACGGTCTCGGTCTTGTTGCTGGGATCCGTGCCGCCACTGGCGCCGGGGCTCACATAGGGCAGCTGCGGGATCTCCTCCGTCACCATCTCGCCGCAGACGGTGCACTCGCCGGTCCTGCTGCCGGGCGCGGAAGTGGTGGCTTCCTTCTCGATCTCCCACTTTTCGACGTTGTGCCCCTTGGCGGGAATATCAATATCCTCCCGCTCTCCGCAGATGGTGCAGGTGTGGATGAGCCTGCCGGCGTTCTCGCAGTCGGCTTCCTTGCTCCCATCTTCCGGTTCGCCCCAGATGTGTTTTATCGTACCCTCCAGAATATTCGACCAGTTGGCACTGTAAAAGGTCCTCTCCTCCCCGCCGTTTGTCACGTCCGGCGCGTCGGCGCGGGAGCCGACCTCTATGTAATAACTGTCGCCCAGCTCGAAGTTGTCGAGAGTCACGCTTGTCTCGGTAGTCTTCGCGACCAGCTCCTCCCACTTGCCGTCCGCGTTCCTGTTCCACACGGAGTAGAACTCAGCGCCGAGAGGCTTCTCCCAACTGAGGGTCAGCTCGTGGTTTGCGCCCTCAGTTAGCTTCACGTCCTTAACGTCAGCCGGGACGATCTCAAAGGTCACGGACTTCGTTCCGTAGAAGTCGCCGCGTCCTTCGACCGTCAGTGTCGCGACGCCTATCTCAATGTTATTGGTATAGGTCGAAAGTCCGTCTATACCGCGTCTGTCCGAGTACAGGGACAGTATCCTGTTCCCGTATCTCCCGGTGTGGGCGGCGCGGATGGCCTGTCCGGTATAGGTGAAGTACTTGCCGGAGGTCGTCAGTGTGATATCCTCGATGTTGATGCCCACCGTTCCGCACTTTGTGCAGACATATTTGCCCGAGTCCGGGTCTTCCCAGTGGTGGCCGTTCGCCCAAAGGAGCTCGGACTGGGTCGTCGCCTTGCACGCCGGGTCAAGGCATGTGTAGAAGATGAAGTTGCTGTGCGTGCAGTCGCGCGCGTCGTAGGTATGGACACTGCGTATGACCTCGAGCGGCGTGTCCTTCGCGTCCTCGCTGTAGTCATGGCCGACGTGAACCTTCCCGTCCGTGCCGACGTGGATGACGCGCTGGGACTCGATCTCATCCTGCCTATCCTCGTCGATGGTCGGGTCGTCCCCCTCCGCGCCCTGCGTTCCGCCGCCTGCCGTGGGCTTCTGCACCTCTCCGGCGGCGCTGTAGAACATAAACCCGGGTCTGGGCTTGCCGGCTTCGGTGTACCAATAGGTCACTCCGGACACGGCGAGCTCGGCGTCGCTTGGCTCGTCCTCCATAGGCGTTCCGATGAGGCTTTCACCCTCGGTCTTGAAATAGCCGGTGTAGCCGGAGTTCTTGTCCGTGCAGACGCCGTCCTCGTTAAAGCTGTAGTAGGTCTCTTCGACCTGCTGGACGCCCTCGCCGAGCTTCACGCCGTCGTCGTAGTAGGTGTTGTCGGGCTGCCAACCCTTGACGGTCTCGCCGTCCTTGTAGAGCTTTTGGTCGGTCCAGACGCCGTTGTAAAGCTGCCCGCACTCCTCATTTGTGCATTTCAGAACGCCGTCAACCAGCTCGTAGTGGTGCCCGGTCGCCTTCTGTGTTTCGCCCCAGTCCACAACGGACTTGCAGGTCTCGCAGTAGGTGCGGTTTGTATAGCCGTCGGTGGTGCAGGTGGCGGCCTGATTCACTGGTTCCTGCTCGGTATGCTTGTGCCAACGTGTAGCTCCGGGGTAAGCATTGTATATTTCATCGTTTTTGCCAAATAATTCAGTATTTACCTCAATGCGTCCGCCACCGGCAACCGCAAGTACATCGGGCTGCATTCCGGCCGCATAAGTGATTTTGCCATAGTCTACGTCAACGGTAACAACTTCTCTGGGAAGTCTCTTATCACTCCATAGCTTTTCCGGTGTATAGTTTGTTCCAGCACAAATAAGCGGACTATCAAAAACCCATGTGCGAATCGGCAAAGAGGCAATAACGTCACTATCGCCGTCTTCCCACACAGTTTCCGGCCTGCGTGTCAGAGAAACGGAGACGGTATTTTCATACTCGGAGGTCAGCTCCCAGGAGAGCTCAAACTTGGGATCGACCACGGCGTGCTCCAACTCCCAGGTACTCAGGTTGTTTAGGTTCAAATCAAACTCGACCGCATCGATTGCTTTCACATTAGTGGCTTTGACGTCGAGCCACAGGACACTGTCCAGCGGAATCCTGTCCGCGTCCGGGTCTTGTTTGACGATTTGGACAGTGGGGACGTCAGCGTTTTCTGAAACGGTAAAACGCCGGATTACATTGGAATAGTTCCCCGCCTTGTCCGAGATCCCAAGCTCCACAGTGTGTGCCCCGGCAGCTAACTTGATCTCGCTTGTTACAATTTGTCCGCCTCTGTAGGTGACGGCTATCGGCTCTCCGTCAATAAATGCCACGACGCTGTTTTCGTCAATGCCGGAGATATTCGTCCCCTTCTGCATGTCTGCCGCGGTCGCGGAGAAACCAACTTTGCCGGAGGGGGCCGCGGTAGTGGTATTTCGCTCCATGGCTTTGCTGAGTCCGCCGTCATTAGCGGTGATTTTTACGTCTTTGATCTCGGGACAGTTCCGGTCATCAATAACGCTTGAGTAGTCAACTGTAATGTCGTCTATGTAAAAAGTCAGTTTGTTGTTCAAAGAGGGATATACGGGGGTGACACTTCCATCTGCGGGTGTGTTATACAAATAGAAGTATAAAATACCTTTATGTTCGATTTTCCACCCGGTTGAATCCTGGTCGTAGTCCGCATGGATATAAAACCAGTGCCCACTGTCGTACTTTGCCCCTTCGTGTCTTGGCCAGCCGCTTTCTACATATTTTTTTGTTCCCACATTTGACGTTTTTATATTTGTAGTCAGTTCTTCGTCCGGCATCCAAACCCACATACCTATGCCAACAGCGCCGGAAACATCGATTGTGGGTCCGGCATATCGAAGATGAGCGCCGCCATACCCGCTTGTTCCAATAAATGATCCCGGCACCTTGCTCCAGTCAATGGTGATTCGATACGATTTGCTGCCGGAATGGGCTTTGCCTCCTGTCTCGACCGAGGCTATGCCTCCTTCTGCTTCTATTAAATTAGTTTTAGACCCATCATCAAGATAAATAGAAAAATCATCTTCGGCACCTTTATTGTCAAAATCAAAGAGCACCTCGGATCCTCTGCCCAAAGTCAAAGATGCCTCAACGGTTATATCCGAGCAGATTAATTTTGCGGTAACGCTGCCGCTGGTAGGCGCTCCTTCCCTGTTTCCGCAGGCGGTAAAAGAAAAGTCTTTCAGTTCGCCAATATTTTCCGACGACAAGCTAAGTTCTATATCCTTCTTGGTGAATGTGACCTCATGCTCCTCGCCATTTTCAGCCTTATAGATGCAGTCAAAAGCAAAATCTATCGTTTTGCCATACGGAACTGCGTAGGATTTTTGCCTAAACGAAAATAGATTAGGTTTTACAACGTGTATGGTAGTGTAACCCTTTACCTCTCCGTCTACGAGATACTGGACCTTAACTTCGCCGTCTTGGTCATTGGCAGTGAAAATGCCCTCAGGCGAAATAGTTCCCAAAGCCTCTGAAGTGGAATCAAGCTTCCACTCTGCGGTTTCAGGAATATCTACCTGCGTGCCCGCCGGGCTAATGCCCGTGGCCTCAAGGTAAACGGTTCCTCCGGGAGTGATATAGTCCGTATCGGTGGAAATGGACACATGGTCAAGTGTATTAGAATCCGGTGCGGTGGAAACCACCATCCACGATGCCGACACGATGCGTTCAAATCCGTCGCTGGGGCTGTTGATCACGCGGAAGGTACTCTCGCCCTCGGGGCGGGAGAGGATGGTGGAGGAGCCGCCGCCGTCCAGGTTGAACGCCTCTACGCAGCCCATGTCCAGCAGGATATCCGCCAGCTGCTGCATATCGCAGCCCTCGGAGGCGGGAGCCTGACGTCCGTCCACCACGAGCATGACGACCTTGTTGTCCTCCGTGCGGCCTATGGCCGTGCGGGGTTCAAGGCCTTTCAGACCCAGGTTAGGAACGATTTTGCCGTCCACAATGAGCCTCGAGCCGAAGATGCCTACGGCCTCTTTGATTTTATCCTTATTCGCGTTGTAATCGCTGTCGCCGTTCCAGCCGAAAAACGGCGTCTGTTTGCCGTTTTCATCTTCGAGCATGGCGAAAAACGCCTCGTTGCCGGTGTTCGGATGGGCAAGCACGCCGTTCATGACGAGAAGGTTGCGCGTTTCACCAGTGGACATATTGTAGCCGGTGCCGTTGATGCCGCCAACGACCTGCCAGCCCTGTCCGGCGGCGTCAAATTTCTTCTGCGCGGCGGTCATCTGGTCGCGGACCGTCTGAAGGCCAACAGTGGTGCAGGGCTCGTTGTCCTTGTAGTTGGCCATTATCTTCACATACGGATTATTGGTATCCACGGTGAGCGCGAAGTAGTTCAGCGTGGCGTCGTTATACTTTTTACGCACTTTGCCGACTGTCTGCGTCACGCCGGGCGCGACGCGGGTCTCTTTTTCGCCCAGTTTCAGGAGGCCCCTGTCCTCCTCCGCCGCGGCCTGCGTAACCGGAAGGATCGGCACGAGCGACAGGAGCAGGACGACAGACAGCAAAAACGATATTATCTTTTTCACTGTAGACTCCTTTCAGAGAGATCTTTTATGGACAGGGCGGCCGGAACTGTCCGGCTCCGGCCGCCCTGGGTGTGTATGGATTTGTGTGCTTTACGGTATTGGATTATTCAGCGTCGCCCCATACCGCATAAAGGGTTACAGTATCACTGCCAACGAAGTGAGTAGCATCAGTAATGATATCCGCAACAGTAGCAGTCTGGCTGAGAGCCCAACCGACTACTTTTTGATTTGACTCACCAGTCATCTTAGCCTCAGGCATATGAGTCAGGTCAAGTGTCGTACCCTTCTTTATGGTGATCCAGAACTTGTAATATCCATTTTCAGGGGCAGAAGAATCTACACCAGAACCGGTGGCAGTATTGTCTCCGCCGTTACAGGTTCCAGGGAGTCTGGTATCGTGATCCTGACCCGTTACTATGTTGCTTCCGCCATAGCAAGCATTATTCAGGAAGTAACCGCCGTTAGCATCCAAGTGGATAATAACATAGTCTTCTGCGCTATCAACATTACCGTTAAGCGACCAGATGGCATAGAGGTTAATCTCGTTGGACGAGTTATAATTAACTGTTATATCCGAAGAAATTTTGCTCTGCGCTCCGCTTCCTTCCTTCTCATAAGCCCAGCCCACGAATTCATAGCCATCACGGGTAGGAGCAAGGCCGTTATCGTTAACCTTAATAGTAGCGCTGCCAGAACCATCGGACCACACGGTATAAGTGAGCTTATAGGCGTTGAACGGATCGGAAGGAGTTGCAGTATCTCCACCGCTGCCTGTGGCATCGTTGAATCCGCTGTCGCAGGTGCCGGGATCGCTGGAGTTGCCGGGTGTACCGGTGGCAGTGTTATCTCCGCTGTAGCAAGCCTGGTTGTTGAACTTACCAAAACCGGCCCAGAAGGTCACAGTGATGGTCTTGGAATAGGGGCCGCTCGGGACGCTCGGAGTGCTCGGAGTGCTCGGGGTCGTGGTGGTGGTATCCGGGATGACAACGTCGTTGTCCGCGTCGCCGGAGACGTCGATGCCGTTCGCGGTGACGCCGGTGGTGTCCTCGGCCGCCACTATCTCGGT
>CANRIN010000008.1 GCA_947630675.1 uncultured Clostridia bacterium
TTTCGCGCTTCAAGTCCAAAGAAGAATGGACGTAGCGGTCAAGCGTTATCGAGGTGTTTGCGTGGCCCAGTATCTCACTGAGGCTCTTGAGTTCAAAGCCGACCTCAATGCAGCGGGTAGCGAAGGTGTGCCTTATCGTGTGGAAATGCACACCCTCCAGCCCGCACGCCTGCGTAAATTTTGCAAACTTCTTCTGCACCTGGCGCGGCTCCATGAACCGCTCGGTCCCGGTCAGGACGAAGGCTGCCGGGCGGTGCGGATCGAACTGGCCGCAGAGCGCGGCCGTGCTTTCCGTGAGCGGGATGATGCGCTCTGAGGTGTCGCTCTTGGGGGTGCCTATAACCACCCTTGTCTTGCCCGTGCCGGTGTGCTCCGTGTCCCGCAGACGCTGCATCGTCGCACCGACGCGGATGACCCTCTCCCCAAGAGAGATATTTTCCCAGCGCAGGGCGCAAAGCTCGCCCACCCGCATACCTGTGAGCAGAGCGAGGAGAACCCCGAACTTGCACTCGTCCATACCCGTTCTGAGGTAGGTCACGAACCGTTGCTGCTCTTCCGGTGTGAGAACGCGGGTCTCCTTTTTCCGCTCCTTCGGATATATTATCTCCACCGCGGGGAACACTCCGGGGAACTGCTTTGCGGTGTACGCCAGAACTGCGCGCAGGACGGTGAGTATGTCCCGCACGGTCTTGGTCGAAAGGCCCTCGCAAAGGAGCTCCTCCTTGAACTGCTCCGCAAGCATCGTGCTGACGCCCAGCGGAAAGCACCCTCCCAGCTTGGGGAGGATGTGCTTTGTTATGACCGATTCGTATTTGACGTAGGTGGACTCCTTCACCCTCCCCTTCTCGAGCTTCAGCCAGTCCTCGCAGAAACCGGCGAATCTGCGGCGGCCTTTTTCCGCCGGCAGAGGCGACGCACCGGTTATCAGCGCCGCCCTGCACCGCTCGGCCTTCTCCTTGGCCTCTCTGTAAGTTTTTCCGTAGCAGAAGCCGTACTTGATCCTGCCGGAAAGCTCATAACCTTTGATATACCGAGCCTCCCAGCGGCCGTCCTTGCGTTTGTAGATGTTTTCGCCCTTTCTTGCCATGATAGTTACCTCCCGAATTGAGAAAATGCAAAGCTTTCCATTTATTTTATATCGCGCGGCCGCCGACGGCGCATCTGACGGCGATTACGCCCCAAATATAGGGTTTCTCCCGGAAAAATCTGGTTATTTGTCGGCTCTGGCGCCTGGGAAAGCAAAAAATTTTACGCAAAATATCAATTTAACTTATTGAATTTGACTGAACAATGTGTTATACTGTTATCCATCATGGGGCAGTGTATCCGGCCGCAGAGTAACCAACTCTGCGACCAGATCAGCCGACCGGCAGATACGCAGAGTAACCAACTCTGCGACCAAATCAGCCGACCGGCAGATACGCAGAGTAACCAACTCTGCGACTTTTTATACCTGTGAGCCGGCTTTTGTCCCGCAGACAGACAGTCTTACAACGACAAAAAGGGAGATTTCCGAAGTTCGGAAATCTCCCTTTTTAACACTTTGCGGCATCGGACGCGGCTTTTTATGCAGAACGCAAAAACCGCCCGAATCTTTCGATTCGGGCGGTCTTCACAGTTGTATAAACAGGCCTTCTGCACTCGGGAAGGTTCCCCGGGCCATCGGCATCTTTAGGACACTTACAGCGGGCGGTGCGGGTCTCCGAACGGAGTTTCTCCGGTGAGGAACACCTCGTCGGAGAGCGGGTAGCGGCTCACATACTTGTTAAAGCCTCTGCCGTACTCATCGTCGCGCATACGGGTCTGCATTTCCTCGCGCTTTGCAGCGGCCGGCTCCCCTATCAGGTAGGCGTACTGTATCTCGCTCCACTTCGCCATACCCTCATATATTTCGAGCTCCTGCGCGGTGCCGTAAGTGCTGAGTATCTCCCTGCGGTCCCAGTTCTCATACTGCCAGATGTGCGTCAGCTCGTGGGCGATAGTCATCATCGACGCAAGACGCGGAGAACCGTTCTCGACGAATATCGAGTACCCCTCTTTCTTATCGCGGATGGCCACTCCGAGTACGCGCGCATCCGGCTTTCCCGTCGGTGTAAACGACTTGCCGAGCTGCTTGTGCAGCTTCTTTGCGTTCGTCATGCGCACCTTTATCGGAACATTCAGACTTGCCCCGTAGAAGGTCTCGAGATTAGTGAGCACGCTCTTATAGAGCTCTTCAAATTCCTCCGCCGTGCGCACGACCGTGCGGGAACAGTTCGGGCACCTTTCCCGTCCGTCCGCAAGCCGGTCGTATTCCGTGCCGGTCAGCTCTTCTCCGCAGAAGTCGCAGTAGTGGCGGTCGGTACGTCCCGGCTCGTATCCCTGCTCGATGAGCTCGGCTATGTTCTTTCCCTCGCGCGCCTGCTTCAGGGAACCGTTGCCGTAGCCAAGCCCCTTCAGGAATTCAAGCGTCCCCTCCGGGTCGATGTTCTCCGGCATGCCGGTGCCGCCGTAGAGGAGATAATACCGCTCGTGATACGGCGCGCGCTCCGGCATGTTCGCCGGCTTTTGTGCGCCATCCGGCTCGAACTCAATGTCCTGTTCCGCCTCCGTACTGCTGAGACTCAGCAGCACGGACGGGCCGTCGTCATATCCGTCGCTCTCCGCACGTTCGGGAGCGTCGTCCAATACAGTGCTATCGTCCCCGCCGTCGCTGACGGCGGACTCAACGGGTCCATTTCCGGCACCGGACGTATCGGACTCGGCCGGTCCATTTCCGGCGTCGGCGGCATCAGGAGCGATTGGCTTGTCCTCTGTGCCGGAGGCTTCGGACCCGGTCGGCTCGTTCCCGGCGTCGGACGTGTCGGACTCTGCTGGTTCGTTCTCGGTATCGGAAGCGCCGTCACGTTCGACGGTTTCCGGCTCCTCGGCGGCCCCTGCGCCGCTCACCGGCGGCTGCGCCGCATCGCCGCCTGCTCCGGAAGGCTCCTCCGTTGTCCCGACGTCCTCGGGCTCCGGCTCCTTTTCGCCGCGCTTTTTGCGCTTTTTCTTCTTGCGTCCGAAAATACCGCTGAAGAAGTCCTTCACCTTCTTCTTGAATCTCTGCCAACGCGTGGGAACAGGCTCAGGCTCGGCAAGAGCATACTCCGGAGGCTGCTCCTCGGGCGCGGGGTTCCTGCTCTCCTCCAGCGCCTCAAAGTGCCAGTCGAGATAGTCGCAGACTATCGAGAAGATGCGGTCGATATTGCGCTCCACCGCGATGAGCAGACCCATATCGAGCTGGCTGTCCTCGATGATGTATATTGCGTTCCCGTCGGAGCCGTCGGCCACAGTCAGACCGTAGGTCAGCGGCACGCCCGCTTCACCCGGAGTCACCGCCGCGATATACGGCTGATTTTCCGCGAACAGCGTACGGAACACCTCGTTGAAGAGCAGAGTCACGGTATAGCGTATCCTGTCGGTAAACCTGTCTCCGAGCTCCGGGAAATCTATGCGGAGCACCTGCTTATTTCGGTACTCGCGCTCCGGAATGCCGTTTATCTCCACCCGGCGGGCATTTTCAAAGTCGTTGTAGCGCGGCATGTGCCAATAAGCCGGCGTCTTTACGCGGAAGTCCGCAAAGCGGCGGGTGACGCGCATGCCTCCTATCACGCGGCTCGAGCCCATGGCCTCCGCGTCGCGCATGAAGTTCAGCTCATACTCCCGCACCTGCCGGTAGCTCGGACGTCCGTTGATGTGGTCGGCGGCGCGCCGCACGAGCACCTGACCCTCCGACGTGACCGTGAGCATCTCGTAGTACTTTCCGTCAAAGGTGAAGAACTGTCCCGGCAGATACTTCTGGAAAATATGTCCCCGAAGCTCGCTGCCCAGATAGTATCCTTCCCCGTTCTCCTCCTCGGCAATGTAGCGCGCGTTCTGCATGTCCTCAAGCAGTATCTCACGGAAATGCTCGTCGGACACGGTGTAGCAGTCCTCCATCCGCCCCGAGGCTATGGAGTAGCGGCGCTTCACGCTGATGACCTTTTCCTCAAACCTGAACTCGCGTCCGTCCGCCGTGCGGTAGAGTATCACGTCCTCTCCGTCGTCCCCCATCGGCCGGAAGCAGGAGCATATCTCATGCCAGAACGCGTCGGTAAGCTCCTCGGTATTCACTCCAACGAGCATAAGGTCATGCGCTATTTCATCCCGGGTGAGCTCGCCGCCGCACATCCTGAGGCACAGCCTCAGCACGACGTTCCGCCGTGTGCGCGCATAGTCGGCAACTATGTAGGGTATCGCCTTGGCGTCCGCGACAAAGACTCCGTCGTTATCCGCCATATAGTCGCGCAGCAGGTAGTCCGAGGAGATGATGTTGATGAAGCTCTGCGAGGTCGCGCGCGTCGCAAAATCGCGCTTGACCTCAAACATATTGTTAGACTCGTCCTCCACCGTGAGATAGCTCACATCTCGCGTGCGTTCGTTCCACAGATTCGGAGACGTGATGAAGCACCGCTCGATGGTCTCCTGATTTGCGGGAAGACCCGCATATCCGAGCAGATCGTAGTAGTACTGCCCCACTATCCAGTGCATATCCGTGACCGGGAAGGCGTCCCCGCCGTACCAGCGCGTCTCCGAGACCTGATTCTTGAGCGCCGCGAAGGACATCTCCGTACCGACGCCGAGATAGCGCGAAAGATTAGGAAGCATCCTGTGCTGGAGGTGCTCTGTATCCGCGTCCCAGCACATGTATGAGCTGGTGCCGGTATTCCGGTTCGTAGCGGAGACCTCGTTGATGCTTATCATCAGCACATGCGACAGTGCGTCCACCAGACCGTCGCAGTTCTTGTCGGTGGAGCAGTAGGTTATCGTCTTTCCGGGTACGCTGCATTCGCTGATAAGGGAATGCAGTCCTACCTGTGCGGTCGTTATGAGCCGGGACGGCTCTATCAGCACCACAAACTCCACCTGTTTGAACATCGCCCTGTTCGCCCGGTGAACGTCAAAGTCATGCACGCTCGACCGCGTCACGATACCGACATCCAGCTCCTGCTCCTCTCCGGAGAGCACTCCTATCCTCCAGAGGTCTGGGATATTGGAAATGGCGCGCAGTCCTTCCCTGCACCACTCCTCAACGTCTCCCTCGGTGCCGTGGCGCCCCAGCACTATCAGCACCTTTTTATGCCGCAGCAGCGCGCGGTTCATTGCATAGAAGGCATACGGTATGAGGTCGTAGTAGAACGGATCGTTGAAGAGGATGCTCCTCCCCTTCAGCAGGTCGAGCCCGGAATGCAGATAATTCTGGTCGAGACGCATGCCTGCCGCCACGCGCGACCGCATAAACGCGGCGTACGCCTCCACCGCAGGGTCACCGCTGCGCTCAAGCTCACGCAGCAGCCCGTCGTTGGATTCCGAATGTGCCAGGTCATCGCTTACCGCGGTGCTCTCCGCGGTTAGCTTGTCACCGAAGAGCTTCTTCAGCGCGCGGCGAAGAAGCGCGTAGTTATACACGCCCCTTGCGCGGTCGTCCTCACCCTCTATGTTCTCGTCAAGCTCCTGCTTTGCGAGGCCGTCGAGATAAAAGTACATCTCCCCGACGAGGATCACCGCAAATATCGGATAAAACGGCGCGGCGAGCATCCCCTCGCGGTAAAAACCGGCCGAGACAAGCGTAAGTACCATGGAAATGACCACGGCGCCATAGTAAAACGTCTTGAGATAGGTGCGCGCCTGACCGAAGTGCGGCTTGATGCACCACACGCCGGTCTTCTCGTCCGGCTCGTAAAAGAGGGACGCGGCGGTATCGTGCACGGCGGAGCCGGGTTTGAACGCCGCACCGAGTATGGCAGTTACTATCCGCTTGACTATTATATAGACGAGCATTACGGCAGTATTCAGTATGACGAACATCCAATAGTTCATGTTCATCATGCCGAGCAGCTTGCCGAAAGCGCTCCCTATAGCGTCAAAAATGTTTGCAAGCCATCCGAGACACCCTCCGAAGAGCCCGCTCACCTTGTCTGCAAGACCGGCCGCAAAGGCGGGTATCGCATTCAGCAGCCAGGAGAGAAACGAGCTTATCCAGCCGGCGGTCAGCATGAATACCACGCAGAACAGGAGCGCGACAAACGGCATTGCAAACTGGCGGCTCCGTTTGGTTCTCTTGAGGTTTGCCTTACTGCTTAACAGCGTGAAAAGCAGGAACGGCAGGAATGCCGCAAGGGTCTTGACCGTATTTATGATAAAATCAATCATACAGTTCCTCCTGCTTCGCCGTCACGCGGTCCACGAAGTTCACGGGAACCGTTATTTTGCAGCCCGGACGCAGGTACTCTATCTGCCTGTTCTCACCCGGCATGAACGGGACCGAATAGTCGAAGTCCGCCGGTCGCGAGAAGTTGTAGATGTACGACTCCGCGAGCACCGGGTCCGCATACTCCGGGTCGGTGAAATATTCCCCGAATATCTCATGCAGGCGCGCACGGTAGCCGCGGATATCCTCGATGTGCTTCCTGCGCACGCGCATCTGGAGCGTGTCGGCATCCTCGTGCTCATTGTAGTAATTAACCACCGACCAGCCGCGCATCATATTGCACGCGTGGCCGAGATAGCGCGAAAAGCCGAGCATCGAGTCGTTCACCTCGTCGGTTATATCTTTCATTATGCCGTTGAAGTCGCTTATCCGCCTCGTCAGCGAGCGGCGGAGAAAAAAGAGGCACACTAGTCCCACCGCCGCGAGCACGGCGACTGCGGAGAGCGCGAACAGCAGCGTCACCGCCACGGTCTCTCCGTCGTTTCTGTTCGACAGGAGCATCGGCAGGAAGCAGAGCAGGAACACCGCAAGCACTATTCCGCCTATTGCGAGCGTCGCGGTGCGGGACATTCTGGACTCCATTTTCCCGCGTACCGCTCTGTCTCCCTCCTCCATACGTTTCCTGTACTCGGCGAGATCGTATATGTCGGAGGTGTGCGTCGCTATCATGCGGCTCTCCGCATCTGCGGTGAACTCCGCGACATCGTCTATCTGGAATTCGTTCAGGAGCTTCACACGGTCGGTGTCCGCCTCATTCATGCGGTGCAGATTGTCCACCGCCTTTTTAAGGCTGCGGCGCGGCTGCTTAATAAACCTGTAAAGCGCCTTTTCGGCGCGCGCGTATCCGGCGTCCCATGCGGCCTCCTCCGAGACCGGACAGTCGGACGAAAGCCCGTAGCCGCTTTTGTCCACAAAGAGCTCGCTCTGGTCGAATTCCTGGTCGAGCGTCACCGGAACGCTCACCGCAGAGCAGAAGAGCGAGTTCGCCTCATAGTCGGTGATGTGCTCCTTCGCCTTCTCCTTCAGCTCGCGTATCTGCTCCTCGAGAAGCTCCTCGGTGTTCTGCAGCTTGACGTCGTACGACGCAATGAGCCTCCGCAGCGCTTTGTCGTCGTTTTCGCAGTCGAGCTTATATATACGATTCGGGCGCAGGCTGTCCGCCGGAGTCTCATTTCCGGCAAACAGCAGCAGCGTATAGAGAAAGCGTATATAGTCGAAGGTGTAGTTCTGATGGGTCTTCGGCAGGATATCGAACACGAGGTAGCGCATCTTGTCGAAGTACAGGTTGCGGTCGTAAAATCTGGAATACTGGTTCTCGATACTGCTCGCCCACGCGGCCGAAACGTCATACTCCGCGTCGTCAAAGGTACGCTTCGAGATGCAGTATATCTCCTCCGGCAGGAAGATGTCCACATGTTCATCCGCCACTATCCTGCGGCGTATCTCCTGCTTACGCAGAGCCTCCGCACGGTACTCCTCATACTCGGGGTCCTCGTCGGCGGAGACGTCGTCCGAGGATATCATCGGCGACTCGCAGAGGTAGGCGGCGAGATGCGCGAGGGGCTTCTCCGCCGCCTCCTCAAAGGCGCGCGTCTTGACTTCGAGCACTTTTGCAAAGTATTCTCTGCGCCGCTCCCGCACGGCGGCATCCTCCGGCAGCATTTCAAGGTCCTTGACGTGGATATCGTCCGGCAGATCATCCGCAGCCTCGGCGGAGAGACCGTCAAAGTCCGGCTCGGGCGGTATCTCGCAGCGGACAAGGTCAAACGGATTTTTCTGAGCGATCCCCTCGTCTCCGCAGACTATCACTGCGCGCCAATGCTCCCTTCGCGAGACCGTCTCGCTGAGTGCGGGGACAGAGTCCGCAAGCGTCCTTCCGTCCCTTTTCCACTCACAAAAGGCTATCTTTTCCCTGTCGATGAACGGCTTCAGAAATATTCCGTACTCCCGGATACTGTCGATATGGTCCTTATCTGCTATCACAACAGTAAACAAATTCGAATTCACCTCGCTTCAGCGCCCCGAACGGGCAGGCGCTTTTCTCTTCGGGACGCTTAATCGTATATAAGCGCCTTCAGTTCCTGCAGAGTGTTCTCGAAATCGTCCGGCTCGGGGGTGGCGCTCATCACGTTTCTTACCTTGCGGTAGACAAGCGAGATGACGGCGTTCTCGGACGCCGGGGTACCCCTGTTGAGGTTCGGATACTTCTTATAGTTTTCCATCAGGAGGCGGAAGTGCTCTTCGAGCAGGCTGCACAGTACGAACTTCGCGTCGTCCGGCTGCTCCCAGCGGTGCAGCTCCTCGTTGAGGATATCTATGACCGCCTCTACGAGCGTGGTCATCTCGGCGACGAAGCGCTGGCTGTTCGGCAGCGAGTTGTAGTAGGCAAGCGGTATCTCGAAAAGGCTCGTCGGGCCGTCATGCAGTATGTCGAGCTTGAACTCCTTGAGGTCCTTTGCAAAGGCCGTGTTGCTGTAATTCGCATTGCGGACCGAGTCGCGCTCGCGCTTCTTGCCGCATATCACGCCGATGTCCTCAACAAGCGCCGAGTTTATGTACAGCGCGTCCAGTATCTCATAGAACTCGTCGCAGAGCGTGCCGTTGCTGACGACCATCTCCTCATAGCGCTCGTCGGAGTTCTCGTACTTGTACACCATTTTGCCCTTTGCGGAGGCCGAGAGGTTGACATGCTGTATGGCGTTGTGAACAAGGCCGTAGATCATGGCCTTATGTATCTTGTTCATGCGCGCATTCTGGTACTCAAAATCAAGCTCCGGCATCACCGACACGGCGTCCCACCGCTTGTCGATGTGCGTGGAGATCATCATGCTCTTTGTGGAGTCCGGGCCGATGTTCTTGGAATAGGCGGTGTATGCGCTGTGATAGAGTCCCGCGGATTTCGCGCCGGTCTCCGTCTTGAGCGGGCTTGCAAACTTATTGAGCTTGTCCGGGGTAAGGTTGTAAAGCGCGTTGAAGAAGTGCAGCTCGTAGCGGGAGATCGTATCCACGCCCTCGCCCTTGGGTATGAGGTCCTCTATGCGGTAAGCGCGCATATCCTTGAGGCCCTTGTTGTAGGCGCACAGCTTGACCTCGCGCGACTCCTCGTTGGTGATACGCTGGATGCCGGGCGCGGAGAGGCGTTCGCCCATTGCGATGACCTCGCGGATGTGGCGCTCGGTCTCCTCGATAGTGACCTTATCGAAGAGCTGTCCGCCCTCGCTGCCCTGCTCCTCGCGGGTCTTGAGGCGCGAGGTCAGGCGGCACTCCATCGCTATCGCCTCGATGATATTGAGGTCGATGGCCTTGCAGTTGCGGCGCACGCTCTGGCGGTAGTAGTCGAGCAAGATGTCGTCGAAGATGTCTATGCGGCGGTCTTCCTCGACGATGTCTGCCGAACGTATCTCACGCTCAAACGCGACGTTGGCCTTGACCGCGTCGAATATACGTCCGTTGAGCTCGCTGTCGAGCATCGAGCCCTCCTCGCTTATCGAATGGGTGGAGCGGCTCAGCTCACTGAGCAGTCCCTTGCTCGAGCAGACGTTGAACACGGAGTCGCCCTTGCTGAAGCGGAGGATGTCAACGAGATCGTCCTGCTTGCGCTGGAGCGCATTCACCTTCTCGCCGAAGGTGGCATAGAAGTTCTCGTACATCTTGCAGAGCTCGTCGACATAGCTCGAGCCGAGGCGGTAGGCTTCCAGCTCCGCTATGGAGTTTGCATAGTCGGTGATGGCGGTATAGTAGTCCGGGAACACCTCGTTGAACTGCTTGTAAAGGTTGTCATAGCCTCCGAGCTTCTCGAGGAAGTTCGGATCCTGACCCTCGCCCTTCTCCGCCGCCACGAGCTCGTCGATGTTTCTCTCCTTCTTGCGGCTGTGCTTGACGTCAAAGGTACCGGTGTCGTTGGCCTCGGAGGAGTAGCTCTCGAGCGTCGGCAGAACGATATCGTTGATGTGGCTCGTGGTATTGGCAACGCGCTTGTCCATCTCCGTCTTTACCATGTAGAGCATGTAGCGCGCGGCGTTCGGATGGCATATCTCGTCGTAGGCATTCTTCAGAAGCGCCTCGAGCGTATACGGCTTCTTTTCGTTTATCGTCTTGGCCTCGTTCATTATTATGGCCTCGGCGCTGCTCTCGGCGGTCTTCTTCGCGTTCATGCGCACCGCGGCCTCGTAGTCGCGGAGCAGGCTCAGATGCTCGCGCGCCTTGCCCTGCTGGCTCTCGTCGTTCTTGTAGTCTATCTCCTCCGAGAGCTCGTTTGCGGCGTCACGCGTGGCGCGAATGGTGGAGTTGCTGTTAAGCGAATCGTGCATGGCCTCCGCCAGGGCGCTGAAGTACTGGGAGACGCGTCGGTTCGCGTTCTGGAGATACTTGTTGCGCAGGTCCTTGGAGAAGTTGTCGGTGGCGGTGTTCATCTTGCTGACGTACACCTCAGAGCGCTTCGGAGCATCGGTGGACGACACGCCCTTCTTCATAGCCTCGCGGCGCTTCACCTCGAACTCGTTGTCGTACTTGGACCACTTGGCCGCCTCGCCCTCTCCGCCGATGCTGTCCATAGCCCAGTCGTAGGCGATGTAGTCGGCGATGTCCTCATACGGATAGCGGATCATGCCCGCGCCGATGCCGCCGAAGCGGTTGCGGCCGTAGTTGCCGGGGTTGCTCATCTCCTTGATGATGTTGTCCTCGACGGAGAAAGCCTTCTTCTGCATCGGGCCGATGTTCTGCTCATAGAGCGACTGCGCGGCCTGCTTCTCATACTGGCCGATGCTTATCATGGTGCTGTCTTCGGCATTCTGGCCGTCCATGAGGAAGCAGAAGTCGCAGGGCAGCAGCGCAAGCGACGTCAGCTCGTCGGTGCCGGGATTAGCTATGTCGACGTGCAGGCCGCTGTAGCGCTTCAGGTCCTCGTCAATATCGAAGAAGCCGGAGCCCTTCATCATGAACGCGTTCAGCTCCTTGATGGTGGCATACGCGTTGCGGCGCTGGCTCTCGCGCTCGACCGTGCTGTCGATAACGCTGTCAAGCGTCTCGGGCAGGAGTATCAGCGCGCGCACGATGAGGCTGGTATTCGGATACTTGTTGTTGACATAGTGGCGGATGAACATCGACAGCGGGAGTATGATGCCGGAACCGGTGCCGCCGGACGCCGTCGAGACGATGACACAGCGCATGGCCTGCTTCATCTCCTTGCCGGTCTTGCGGAAGAGGTCGTCAATGGAGTCATAGAGCGGGCGGATCTTGCCGGTCTTTATGGTCGAGTTGAGCGCAAGGCGCGAAATGGCGCGCACCTGTCCCGCGCCCTCGGAGACGGTCTTGTCATACAGCACCGCGTTCTTCGGGAACCAGTTCTTCAGCGCATCCTTGTCGTAGGCAAGGTAATTGCCCACCGTCTGCGTATTCGAGGTCTGCACATGGTAGATGTGTGCGCTGCTGCTCGCCACGCCCGACAGGTCGTTTACGTTCGTGTCCAGGCAGACGAAATTGATGTTCTCCGTCTCCCCCGGACGGCACATCTCCGCGACCCGCTTGACTATGCGGCTGCCCGTGCCGCCTACGCCGACAAACAGTGTAGGCGCCTCGACTACGTTGGCCTTGATGTTTTCCTTTGCCATTATTATCATTCCTTTCCGCCGGACGCGGACGCCGCCTGTCTCCGGAGCACGGCCCGCATACGGTCACTTGTATATTATTTTTACGCCTCGCGGCGTCCTTCCCTGTTTTCGGCTCAGCGGTATTCGAGACCCACAACGAGGCTCACCGCGACCGAGCCTCCGTCTCCGTCCATGACCTCGGCGACGACGTTGCAGTTCGGCCGTCCGGATATCTGGAAATCCACCGGAGCGTTTGCCTTGCTGCCCGAACGCACGAACTTTCCGGTGGTCTGATCCTTGACGAACTGCGCCGCGCCCACCTTGATGCTGTTTACGGCGCCGGCATTTATCGCGCTCACGTTTCTCACGCGCATCGCCCGTGCGCGGGAACGCGTCCTCCGCGGGCTTATCGCCTCCACCTCCAGGCGGAACCCTCCCTTGACGAGCGGATTTGCGGAGTAGCGCGGACTTGTTATCTCGAGCGACCCCTTATGCTTGCCGCCGCCGGCGTAGACGCAGTTTGCGCTGCCCGCCACCTTCTCGCCGTCCACGGTGAACGTCGTCTTCTTGACGAGCACCTTTTTCGGCAGGACCTTCGTATTCAGGAAGGCCCATATCAGCAGTGCGGTTATGAGCGTTATAAGCACTATAAGCGCTATCCGCATCCAGAGCGGATAGTTCTGCAGCTCCACCTTGGCGGAAGCGCTGTCGCTCGTCTCACGGCCGACCGGGTCGAGCGCCGTCGCGCTTGCATTGATCTTATATGTTCCGGGCGAAGGCTTGCCCGTGCTGTCGATCCTTACCGTATAGCCGGCCTCTCCCGGTATCCGCTCGGTCACGAGCTCCATACCGTCCGCCTCGGCGCTGAAAACCACATCCGCCATCTGTTCCTCGGTGAGCGGCACTCCGTCCATAGTAAGGTAGGCGTATATCGGCTCGCCCTCCGCTATCTTGGATATGACGTAGTAGCTCTGCGGCACGTCAAGGTCAAGGGCAAGCGTACCCGTCTCATCCTCCACGGTAAACGCTGTCGTCTGCGGAGCCGCCGCCGCTGTCTGTCCGAACTCGTTCACATACGAAGCGGAGAGCTCGAGGCTGTACTCTCCGCAGTCGGTCTCCGGAGCGCTCCCCGCGTATTTCAGCCGCAGCTCATATCCGCCGTCCGTCCTCGAGAGCTCATAGCCCGCGTTGCCTCCGGAGAGGGTTGCCTTTACATCGGCACGCTCGAGCTCGTCCGCCGTGAGGGCTGCTCCGTTATAGCTCAGAGCTATGCTGTATACTCCCTTGCTTTCTAGCTCCGAGAGGCCGTAGGTACCGGCTCCCCCGCTCACCTGCATCGCGAGCTCTCCTACCGGGCGCGCCATGACCTCCAGCCCGAGGTCTCCCCAGCCGAGGTCGCGCCCGCTCCTGCTTATCCTGTACCCTCCGAGGAAGGTCGCCGATGCGGCGACGTCCAGCGTGTCCCCCTCGCCGAGCTCCACCTGTACGGAGCCGGGCTCGGACGCGGTCTCCGTCCGTTCCTCGCCGTTTACGGTGTAATTTATGACGTAGTCGGTGCTGCCGAGCAGCGGCGAACGCGTCACATTCCCGTCACGGTCGACCATGGCATAGCTCAGCGTATATGTCCCGGGGTACATCTGCGAGCCTGCGGACACTACGTTCCCTTCGCTGTCGGTCAACGTCACGGCAAGGTCGACGTCCGGCTCATAGTAGGCAGCGATGCTCCTCGATGTACCGGAGAAGCCTATCGAATACTCTCCCGCGGGGCAGTCCGCATAGGTGGCTATCATGCCGGTAAGCGAAGTGTCGTACACCGATTTGTAGTTTCCCGCGCCCTCCGTGCTGTACATCGGAGAATAAGTACTCACCGGGCTCACAGTGCCCGACGGACCGTTAAGCGTAATATCGGTTATATCCTCGCCCTGAACGAACACTATCAGCTTGCTCAACGGTATGTCGAAGCTCAGCTGTCCGTTCGAGACCTGAAGCTCGTCGCGGCCGAATATCAGGTTGCACATACCGCTGAGGGCACTCGGCACCCGCTCGGACGTCGCGGTGGCGGCGTAATATGTATATCCTGAAGTGCTCTCCGCCGAGGGCGGGGTGATGTTGCCTATACCGAGATAGAGCACATTGACGTCATTTGCGTATCCTCCCAGAAGCTCCGAAAGGCGTTCGCGGGTGCCGTCCACCGTCATATCCTCATCGCCCTCGCTGAAGGTCGAACCGTCGGTGAGGACTATCAGCCAGTGCTCGTCAGCATCGAGCCGGAGCAGCCCGTCATGGGCGGATACGACCGACTCTATCGGCGTTCCCCCGGCCTCCTCCGTCCGTATGCTCCGCACCACCTGTGCCTCGCCCGCGCCGCTTATGACGAGCGGCGAGTCGCTTGAATAGCTTTTCCCGCCCGCCGTTATCTCCCACATCGGGTAGACCTGAAGCGTGTCGCCGTCGTTGAGCATCGCTGCAAAGACCTCAATGGCATACGTTGCCTGGCTCCATGCCTTGCTCCCGCTCGAGTACATCGAGCCGGAGTTGTCAAATACTATGGCAATGGCACGCGTGGTTGTTTTCTTTGTAAAGCCGCTCGCATCCGCACCCGGCGCGAATGTCCCTGCAAGCAGCACAAGCGCAAGAGCGATCGCTCCTGCGCGGCAAAGCAGCCTTCCATATCCCTTTCCCATCGTACTACCCCCGTCCGTATCTTTCCCGACCGCGCAGGCACTCCCCAATGCCCCGCGGTCGAATACCGGCATTTTTTGTCGAATGTGACCGTGCAGTATAATATATTATTTTATCCCGTATATGTCCGTTTGTCAACGTTTTCACCTCAGTTAAGAGGCCGCAATTCCGAATCTTCGGTATTTTTTACCAAAATTAGGTAATTTTTGTACTAATTTCAGATTTGCCGCAGACTGCTCAGTGCCTGCTGAACACTATGAGCTTATCTCTGCTGTCGATGTCGACCTCTTCCGACGACTGGTCGCCGGCAAAGAATATCACCTTTCCGCCCGGCTTGACATATCCCAGCGCAAGCGTCGGATTCTGCTTTTCCGGTGGGAGCGACGGATCTGTCGAAGCCTCGTACACGGCGCGGATGAATTCGTCCACGCGGCACTTCCCCGGCAGCTCGTCAAAGAGACTGCTCACCTTCTTGGTGTATATCTCCTTGCTCTCGAATATATCGCTGTCTCCGGAATCGTAGGTGAGTATATCGGTGTAGAAGTCGTACAGCGCCTCCTTCTGCCCTATCTGGGTTATCATCTTGCTTATGTACCGGTTGCTTATCACGACATTGTTTACCGAGTAGCTGCTCACGATGTCATGGTGCTTCGGGTCGATTATCTCGACTATGACGTCTATTCTTCCCACATCAAAGTCCGGGTCTGCGGCGAGCTTATCGTTGATTATGTCCTGAACGCACACGAGTCCAGCAAGCGCGTTGGAGTCGATGTCCTCCTTGAGGGCGGAATCATCGGAGAGTATCAGCACGCTCGTATCCTCTTCGCTTGTAGAGATGAATTCGTCTATCGTCGAGCAGATGATATCGCGGTCATATATGCTCGCGGGCACGGTCTTTGTCACAAAGGGGTACTCACGGTAATAATTGACCTTTTCAAGGTAATCCGGATCGTCTATGACGACGATGCTGAGTATATCCGCATGTCCGTCCCTGTAGTTCCACTCATTGCGGAAGGCGGCAAAGCCCTGCATGATGTCGCGGCATTTGCTGTTGTGCCCGAGGATAACTACGTTTTTGGGCTCTATCCAGTAATTCTTGTTGAGAGATACCTTGTAGTCCGAACGCCGGATCTCGCTCTGCCGGCAGATATCCTTCTCGGAGAGCGCCGCATAGTACTCATGCGGCTGCCCGGAGCTCTCCATGACCGTCAGCGGTATCGCGTGGCGGTGAGACGTCATATACTCCGAGATGAACTGCGTATCCTCCCGCCATGTCCCCTGCTCGGAGAAGAACGCAGCCCCCTTGTTGCTGAAAAGCACCCTGTAGACAAGATTCAGCTCGGGCATAAGCGAGAACTGCGAAAGTATCTGTCCGAGTATCTTGTTTACCCGAACGGGCACGATGTTGCACTTTCCCGCCACCTGCTTGCTCTTGATTATCTTGTCCACAAGGTCCTCGGTCCAGTCGTCGGTTATCTCGACGATTATCTTCTGATTGTCGCTTGAATACTCTGCGGCGGTGATGTCCGCGACCTGCATGAGCGTCTTTATGATCTGAGCATTGCCGCGCCCGGCTTCCTCGAGGCGTTCGCGCACCTCGAACTTGCATATCGTATTGTTTATGTCGCTGCCGAGTATGATGACCGTTCTTGCGTACTCGAGCGAGATGTCGTGCAGCTGCTTCGACGAGAAGACGTCGCCCTCCTTGACTATCACCGTGAGGTGATTTACAAAGCGGTTGCGCCAGCAGTACACCGCGCGCGCGAAGAACCCGCGGTCCTTCACGCTCTCGGATATCTCCATATTCTCGCGCGCCACCGTATCCGACAGGCGTTCCTGTATCTCCTTCTCTATCTCGCTCTTCCGCGAGCTGACGAGCACCACGACCTTCTGCTTTTCGCCGCTGTACATGAGGTCGTTGACTATCTCGCTTGCGCGCGTGTTCCAGTTCAGTATCACGACATGGTCGGATATTTTCAGCTTGTTGGAGACCGCGTTCGCGTGCTCGATGAAGTTGGAGATATAGTTCGTGATATAGCCTATGACCGCGCCGGTAAACGAGATCATTCCGATAAGCACTATCACAAGGCAGATGACCGCCGCTATGACGCCGGCCTGGCCGATGTCCGCTATAACGAACTGTATGCAGCCCGCGTCGAGTATCATCGTCACCGTGCAGAACGCCGCCTCCAGGAATCCCATTTCCTCGGTGCCCGCAAGGTGCAGATGGCTTATCACCAGCGCCGCGACAAAGAAAAACACGATGTTGAACAGCAGTATGGCCGCAAGCACTATCCTGCCCGGGTCTTTCGCTATCTGTACCGTCAGCCATCCTTCTAATCTGCGTTTCGTTTTCATCATCCCCGTTTCCTGTTTTCCCTTGATATGCCTCTTCCTTCAGAGTATATCGGTAGTATTATATCGCAGTTTTCAAGCGATTTCAACAGTTTTCGACTTTCCGGCACAGCGGCTCTTCAGCCGTGAGGAACGGCGGCGGCAGGCGCCTGTCCGGCGAACCGAACGGCGACTCATCCCCCGCATTGCAGCCGCCGGCCATGCTCCGAGCGGACAGGCTCCGCGCGTCTACCCGCCGGAAGAGCGCTCACGCGGGTCCCCGCACTGCGGCAAAGTCGTGGGCGCATACCGGCTTCCCCTGCCAGCGAATTATATCCGAACGCAAAAAACCGCCCGAATCTTTCGATTCGGGCGGTTTATCTGGTTGCGGAGAGGGGATTTGAACCACCTGACCTCCGGGTTATGAGCCCGACGAGCTACCGAGCTGCTCTACTCCGCAGGATTATAATAACATATCTCCCCCTGCGGTGTCAAGCACTTTTTTCGGGTTCGTCAAAACTTTACGGTTTTCGACAGCGCACCGTCTCCTGCCGTCTCCGGATGCCCCTTATTCCTGTACGATGTCTATCGCGCCGCTGACCGTCGAGACACTGAGAGCGGCCGAGCCGTCTCCGTATACGAGGTTTTTGCCCTGCTTTACCGTCGGGAACTCGCAGTTCACGCCGCCGCTCACCGTGGAACAGTCCGCCGAGAAGCCGGATATGGCGGCGGGAAGACGCAGCATGGCCCTGCCGCTTATGGTGCTGAGCTCCGCCTGCTCCGGCGAAGACGCGAGCGAGACGTCGAGTCCTCCGCTCGCCGTCGAGGCGGCGACCGTCCCGAACGAACCATCAAGCTTCAGTTTGCCGCTTACCGTCGAGCAGTCCGTGTCCTTTGCCGCGCACGCCGTGGCGCGAAGCCCGCCGGATGCGGTGGAGAGCTTGAGCTTTCCCGATGCCGTCACGCGCTCCGCCGCAGTCCCGCCGGAGGTGCTGCCGGCCTCTACCTCCTCCGCAGAGGCGTCCCGCAGTTCTATCCCGCCGCTAGTGCTCGAGACCTCCAGCTTTCCCGCAATGTTCAGCCGCTCCGCCGTTATCCCCCCGGACGTGCTCTCGAGCTCCGCCGACGCGGCGCTTATGTCCGACGCGGATATCCCCCCGCTCGTCGTGTGTATGAGCACACTGCCGGACGCGGTGAACCCGGGAACGCCTATCTCGGTAGAGACGCCGGAGATATTCACGTATCCGGCAAACCCGAACCCCTCCGGCAGATATACCGTGACGTCGGTGTCGATGTGCGAGGTCACGCGGCGGCTCCTGCCCTCGCGGAGGTGCAGGACGCCGTCCTCGTCCAGCCGGTACGCGAGAAGGCGGTCCTCAGGTATCTCTCCAAGCTTCGGGGTCTGGACGACTCGCACCTCGTCGCCGCTGTGCCGCTCCACCGTCAGGCTGCCGCCTATCCAGCCTATCTCTATGCTCTTTACGTCGCCCGCGGCAAACGACACCTCGCCCGTCGGCGCGGCCTCGCCGTCAAAGTCGTCGTTCCAGTTCATACCGCCGGAGCTTTTAAAAAAGTTGAATATCGCCATGTCAGTTCCTCCGTTTCGTGACATTCCAACACACAGTATTATCACCAGCGCCGCAATGCTCACGGCGCACAGCACAAGCATAATGCATCTCAGAGCCTTCATTCCTTCTCACTCCTGAATATACTCATGACGTTTGTCACCGCCGCCGCGACGAGGAATATCACCCACGTCAGGTGCCACAAGCCGGTGGCGAAGCTGACGGCAATGTACAGCAGTACCACAAGGCTCCAGAACGAGCCGTTTATCGCGCGCCACATCGCGCGGGGATCGCCCTTGCTCGCGATAAGCCCCACTATCGAACTGAGGCATGCTCCTATCAGGAATATGAGCCATGTCATGCCCCACGCTCCGGTCTGATAGCTCATAATGAAATAAAGCGCCGTTATGAGGCACCACATCGCCCCGTTAAGCGCGCCGACGCGCCTCCTGCCGTCGCTTCCGCGCTCTCCCGCAAAATAGGAGATAATGCAGCTGAGGCTTGCGCCCATCAGGAACATTGTCCACGTCAAGTGCCACCAGCCGGTGGCGAAGCTCACGACAAAATACAGCGCCGTTATGAGGCACCACATCACTCCGATAAGGGAACCCGCGATCTTGCGCCGCCTCTTCGCCGACATGCTTCCGCGCGCCGCGCCGGAGCCGTACTGTGCGTCCGGCGGAGGCGAAGAAGTCGGCGCGCTGTATGCGCCGTAGTGCGGCGGCTTTGAGGTCGTTGGCCCGCTGCGGTGCGGCGGCTCCGTGATGCCGGTGTACGGCGCGTCCCCGGCGCTTTGCGCTTCTTCGGCGACGTCCGGCTCCGCCGGGCTTTGCGGTGCTTCCGGTACGTTCGGTTCTTCTGCGATTTGCGATGTTTTCGGTATGTTCGGCTCTTCGGTGGGCTGAGAGTTCCCCTGCCCAGACGCCTCCGGTGCGGTAGGCTGTGCAGCCTTCTGCCCGGTCATCTCCGAGGTGTGATCCTCCGGCGCCCGCTCGGGCTCGCCGTACGCGCGCCGCTCGTATACCGAGCTGCGCTCTATCTCCTCGAAGAGCTCGCCCATGTCGCCGACACTCGAGCGCACCTCCTCGAACGCGTCGTCCGGCGACCTGCCCTCCGAAATGAGGTCGTTGTATCTGTCGAGCATGTTCTGCTCCATCTCGTCACGAAGTTCCAGTGTCTTACCGCTTCTCGGCGCATCCCGGAACAGCTCGGTGACAAGCGATCTTATCCTGTCCTCCATTTCTCCGTGTTCCTTTCTTTCAGGAAATTTTGACGGTCTGCTTATTCGTCCTTTGCGTAGTTCTGAGCGCGGCTGACTTCAACCGCTGCGAACAGCGAAAGCGCAAATCAATTCTTCATCCGACATTCTACTGCTTTCGCCCGCAATATTCGCGGAGCGAATATTGCCCGACATTTACGTTTTTACAGTGCGGAGCGCTTATTCGTCCTTTGAATCCTTTGAGTGCGGCTGGATTATGCTGTCTATTAAAGCTTTTGCGTTCTCCCACTCGCGGACGCTCGCAATGAACGCCTTGCGGCCCGGCGAGGTTATGGTGTAGTACCTCCGCCGCGCGCCCGACTCCTCGTCGCCCCAGTAGGACGAGATATAGCCCTGCTGCTCGAGCCGTCGGAACGCCGTGTAGAGCGTCGCCTCCTTCAGCTCGAAGCGGTCGCCCGTCCTCATGCGTATGCTCTTGTTGATATCGTAGCCGTAGCTGTCCCCCTCCAGAAGATGCGCGAGTATCATCATATCGGTGGTACCGCGTATCAGGTCGGACGCTATTGACATCCCGATCGCCTCCTCGGCGGCGCTCTCCGGAAAGCGCCGCCTTATGTTAAGTGTATCTTAGCACGATATACCTCACCTGTCAAGGTATCTCAGCAAAAAATATGCGGCACGGGAAAATCCGTGCCGCCGCAAAATGACGATTTGCCCTCCGGTAAACGCGGGCAAAAAAAGGTGGCGGCTCAGAGAGCCGCCAAAGTTTAAAAATAAAAAGGAGGGAAACTATGAAAACGCTATACTGCCTGCTGTCATATATAGTAAATCGAAGATATTAAAAATGTTAGAGAAAATTTGTTAAAAAACTTTTAAATGTGCAAAAGCGCTTCGGAAAAACGCACAAAAATTATTTGTAAATCATTGCCTTTTTGCCAAAAACAACAAATTGGCTGAATTTGCGGTAATATCGGATATTCTGCCGAAACGCGCCGCAAACAATAGTTTTGCAAACCCGTGCCCGAAAACATCCGAGGTTCGGACGCTCCGAAACCCGCTTTGACGGGGTAGTCCCGCGCGGCTCGCCGTGTATACTTATTCGGCGTTCTTCGCGCGCTGTATCGCGCGGAGGCGCTGCGCGTGGTCGAGCTCGCGCTTGCGTATCCTGAAATTCTCCGGCGTGACCTCGAGCAGCTCGTCGTCCGCAAGGAACTCTATCGCCTGTTCGAGGCTCATTATCCTCGGCGTAGTGAGGCGCAGAGCGTCGTCCGAACCGGCGGCGCGGGTGTTTGTGAGCTGCTTGCGCTTGCAGACGTTGACGGTGATGTCCCCAGCCTTCGGGCTGACGCCGACGACCATCCCGCCGTACACCGGCGTTCCGGCGCCGATGAACAGCTGTCCGCGCTCCTGCGCCTGATAGAGGCCATAGGTGACCGCCTCGCCCGTCTCATACGCGACAAGCGACCCGCTCGCGCGGCGCGCTATGTCGCCGCGGTACGGCTCGTAGTCGTGGAACACCGTAGTGAGTATGCCCTCGCCCTTCGTGTCGGTGAGGAACTCGTTCCTGTATCCGAAGAGTCCGCGCGACGGCACAAGGAATTCGAGGCGCATACGGCTGCCGGACGGCACCATCTTCTGAAGCTCGCCCTTGCGGGAGCCGATCTTCTCCATGACCGCTCCGACCGAATCCTCCGGCACGTCCGCGACGAGCTCCTCTATCGGCTCGTACAGCTTGCCCTCGATCTCGCGGTAGAGCACGCGGGGCGTGGAGACCTGGAACTCGTAGCCCTCGCGGCGCATGTTCTCTATCAGTATCGAGAGGTGCATCTCTCCGCGCCCCGCGACGTTGAAGGCGTCGGTGCCCATTTCGCTCACGCGGAGTGAGACGTCCTTCATCAGCTCTCGCTCGAGGCGGTCGCGGAGGTTGCGGCTCGTGACATACTTGCCCTCGCGCCCGGCAAACGGGCTGTCGTTTACCGAGAAGGTCATCTCGACCGTCGGCTCGCTTATCTTGACGAAGGGCAGCGCCTCCGGCGCGGAGGGGTCGCAGACGGTGTCGCCTATCGTGATGTCCGCGACGCCGCTGAACGCGACTATGTCGCCCGCCTCGGCCGACTCTACCGGGATGCGCTTCAAACCGTCGAACTCATAGAGGCTCACGGCCTTGGCTCTGATGCTGCGCTCCGCGTCGGTGTGGGAACAGACGAGGATGTCCGCGCCGGCCTTCAGCACGCCGCGCTCGACGCGGCCTATGCCGATGCGCCCGACGTAGTCGTTGTAGTCTATCGCGCTCACGAGCATCTGCAGCGGCTCAGAGGGGTCGCCCTCCGGCGCGGGGATGTGCTCGAGTATGGCGCGGAAGAGCGGCGTGAGGTCGTCCTTCTCGGTGACGTGGGCGGCGAGGCTCGCCTGACCGGTGCGCGCGGCGCAGTATATGACCGGGCTGTCGAGGTAGCTCTCGTCGGCGTTGAGGTCGATAAGGAGCTCCAGCACCTCGCTTGCGACCTCGTCGAGCCGCGCGTCCGGGCGGTCTATCTTGTTTATGACGATGATGAGCGGCAGTCCGAGCTCGAGCGCGCGGCTAAGCACGAACCGGGTCTGCGGCATCGGACCCTCCGCCGCGTCGACGAGCACGAGGACGCCGTTGACCATCTTCAGCACGCGCTCGACCTCGCCGCCGAAGTCGGCGTGGCCGGGGGTGTCGACGATGTTTATCTTCACGCCGCCGTAGTGAACGGCGGTGTTCTTTGCGAGTATCGTAATGCCGCGCTCGCGCTCGAGGTCGTTCGAGTCCATGACGCGCTCCACGACCGCCTGATTTTCGCGGTACACGCCTCCCTGACGCAGCATCGCGTCAACAAGAGTGGTTTTGCCGTGGTCGACATGGGCTATTATCGCAACATTCCGAAGATTTTCGTGTGTCAAGTGCCATTCTCCCTCTCATTAGCATACGCATTGTATTATAGCGCGAAGCCTGCCGCTTTTCAACGATGAAATGTGACAAAATCACGCCGTCAATAAGGGGGCATCCTATAACATTTCGCAGTATTGTTACGGCTTTTTCCGCGCAAAAGTGCGGGGCAAACGCCCCGCACCGTACCGCTGTCCGTTCCGTTCTACTCTATCGGGTACTTACCCGAGAAGCACGCGTCGCAGAAGGAGACCTTCGAGTTCTTCGCGACCTCGCCGAGGTGCTCGAGAGGCAGCCACTCAAGCGAATCCGCGCCTATCATCATCAGGAACTGCTCCTTGTCGAACCTCACGCTCGCGAGCTGGTCGCGCGATGGGATGTCCGTTCCGTAGAAGCACTGCCAGAGGAACTCCGGCGAGGCTATGCGGACGTGCACCTCCGCCGCGCCCGCGTCGCGAAGGAAGTTCACAGTCTGCGCCATCGTCGTTCCGCGGACTATCGAGTCATCCACGAGGACGACGCGCCTGCCGCGGACGTTGTGCTCTATCGCGCCGAGCTTTATCGACACGCTCTGCGTGCGCTGTCCCTGCTGCGGCTGGATGAAGGTCCTGCCGATGTACCTGTTCCGGATAAGTCCCTCGCGGTAGGGTATCCCGCTCTCCTCCGCGAAGCCTATCGCCGCGACGACGCCGCTGTCCGGCGCGCCGATGACTATGTCCGCGTCCGCCGGGCGGTACTTCGCGAGGATGCGCCCAGCCTGCAGCCGTGCCTCGTAGACGCTCTCGCCGTCTATGACGCTGTCCGGGCGCGCTATGTAGATGTGCTCGAAGATGCAGAGTGCGGGGCGCGCCTCCCCTACCCGCCGGCTCGTCACGCCGTCCTCGGTGACGACCACCATCTCTCCGGGCTCGACGTCCCGCTCGAGCTTCGCGCCTATCGCCTGCAGCGCGCAGCTCTCGGATGCGAATACGACGGAGCCGTTCGGCATTGTGCCCATGCAGAGCGGGCGGATGCCCGCCGGGTCGCGGACGGCGATAAGCTTCATCGGGCTCATCACGAGCATCGAGAAGGTTCCCTTTATCTGCGGGACGGCAAGGGCAAGCGCCTCCTCTATCGAGCCGCACCGGAAGCGCTCGTGCGCCACCAGATGAGCTATGACCTCCGCGTCTCCCGTGGTCTGAAACACCGCGCCCTGCTTTTGAAGGCTGCTTTTCAGCTCGTCGAGGTTGAGTATTGTTCCGTTGAACGCGAGCGAGACGGTGCCCTTGTTGTAGTTTATCGAGAACGGCTGGGCATTTTCCCGCGTGTTCTGTTCTTTTGAGGCGTAGCGGACGTGACCTATCGCCATATCCCCGCGCATCGACGCGAGCCGCTCCGGCGAGAAAACGTCTCCGACAAGCCCGAGGTCCTTGTGGTACACGAGCCGCTTTTCGCTCCTGTCCCCGACGGCGATGCCGCTGCTCTCCTGCCCCCTGTGCTGAAGGGCATAGAGCGCATAGTAGACGGTCCTTGCCGTATCGCTCTTCTCGTTTGAGAAGATACCGAAAACGCCGCACTCCTCGTGGGCCTTGCGCTGCTCAATACACATATAAGTTCGTTCCTCCGTCCGCAATATTCGCTTTGTCACGTCTTTCGGTGCGCGGCGATTTCCCGCCGCTTCTCAGACCCCGAAGAGCAGGTCTCCGTAGGTGGGCATCGGCCAGTATTTCTCGCCCACGAGCGTCTCGAGCTCGTCCACGTCCGCGCGGAGGCTCTCCATGGCTTCAAATACGGTCTCGCGGCAGTACTTCGCGCGGGACGCCTCCTCCGCGTGGTTCTTGACCTCGCGCAGCGACGTCGCGAGACGGTCGGTCCTGTCGCAGATGCTGTCGCAGAGCGCGCTCAGCTTCGTGACAAGGCGCGTCTCGAACTCGAGGCTCGCGGCGGCGGAGAGGCGCTGCTTTGCAAGCGCCGTCTCGCTGAGGTCCTTCATGTAGGCGAGCGCGGCGGGAAGTATCTCGCGGTTAGTCATTTCTATCATCGTCTGCGCCTCTATCGAGACGACCTTGCAGTAGTTCTCAAGCATTATCTCGGTGCGGCTCACTATCTCCGCACGGCTGAAGACGCGGTGGCGCTCGAAGAGGTCGATGTTTTTCTCGTCGGAGAAGTGCGGCAGCGCCTCCGCCGAGGAGCGGAAGTTCACAAGCCCGCGCTTAGCGGCCTCCGCGACCCACTCGGCGGCGTAGTTGTCGCCGTTGAAGATTATCCTTCCGTTGTCGTGAAGTATCCCGCGCACGACCTCGGTGACGCAGTCGCCTCGCTCGAGGCGGTCGGCTATGTACGCGAGCGCGTCGGCGGTTATCGTGTTGAGGACTATGTTTGAGTCGGATATCGAGTTCGGCGCTCCTACCATGCGGAACTCGAACTTGTTGCCGGTGAACGCGAAGGGCGACGTGCGGTTGCGGTCGGTGGTGTCGCGGTAGATGTTCGGCAGCGCTTCGACAGACGTGTCGAGTACGCCGACGCTGTCCGCGACGTAGTCCTTGCCCTGCGCTATCGCCTCAAGGACGGCCTCTATCTCAGTGCCGACGAACATCGACACTATCGCGGGCGGCGCCTCGTTGCCGCCGAGGCGGTGATCGTTGCCCGCGCCGGAGGCGCTTATCCTTATGAGGTCCTGGTGCTCGTCGACCGCCTTAATAACGGCGGCTAGGAAGACGAGGAATACGTTGTTTTCCGCCGGATTGTCGCCCGGGTCGAGGAGGTTCATGCCCGAGTCGGTGGCAATGGACCAGTTGTTGTGCTTGCCCGAGCCGTTGACGCCTGCAAACGGCTTCTCGTGCAGCAGGCAGACGAGGCCGTGGCGCGGCGCTACCTTCTGCATCATCTCCATGATGAGCTGATTGTGGTCGCAGGCGGCGTTGACCTTTTCGAACACCGGCGCGAGCTCGTGCTGCGCCGGCGCGACCTCGTTGTGCTCGGTCTTGGCGTAGACGCCGAGCTTCCACAGCTCCTCGTCAAGCTCCTTCATGTACTCTAGGACCTTCGGCTTGATGCTGCCGAAGAAGTGGTCGTCGAGCTCCTGACCCTTGGGCGGACGCGCGCCGAAGAGGGTGCGTCCCGTGTATATGAGGTCGCGGCGGCGGTCGTAGAGCTCCTTGGGGATGAGGAAGTACTCCTGCTCCGGACCGACCGTAGGTGTGACGTGCCGCGCCTCGACGCCGAGGCATTTCAGCACGCGGAGAGCCTGAGCGTTTATCGCCTCCATCGAGCGGAGGAGCGGGGTCTTCTTGTCAAGCGCCTCGCCGGAGTAGGCGTAGAACGCCGTCGGTATGCAGAGAGTGTTCTCCTTGATGAAGGCGCAGGAGGTCGGGTCCCAGCCGGTGTAGCCGCGCGCCTCGAAGGTCGCGCGGAGACCGCCGGAGGGGAAGCTGGACGCGTCCGGCTCGCCCTTGATGAGCTCCTTGCCCGAGAACTCCATTATGGCCCTGCCCTGCCCCGCCGGGCTCACGAAGCTGTCGTGCTTCTCGGCGGTGATGCCGGTCATCGGCTGGAACCAGTGTGTGAAGTGCGTCGCTCCCTTTTCGACTGCCCAGTCCTTCATCGCGTTCGCGACGACGTTTGCCACCGAGCTGTCAAGACTCTCCCCGGTCTCCATCGTCCGCAGAACGGCACGATAGACATCCTTGGGAAGGCGCTCGTGCATCGTGCGCTCGTCAAAGACCATGCTCCCGAAGAGTTCCGGTATTCCGGCCATAATCCATACCTCCGCAAAACATTATAAAAAACGGACGCCGAATAAAATATATCGGCCCCCTTGATACCTTTTTATCCGTGTGCCGACACCGGCGGAGCAGTCCTCCGCCCGTGCCTGCGGCACCAAACTCAATTAAAAGTATACGCTTGCGGCCTTGCGGTTGTCAATCGTTGAAAGCGCCCAAAAAATGACCTGTAAACACGATATATTTTATCTCTTTGCGAGGAATCGCGAAAATCCGTCTCAAAATCCGAAAATCGGTTGACAGCGGCGGATGGCTTCTGCTACAATATAGCTGACGGGAGGCGAACCCATGGTGCTCCACGCGGGCTCTTTTCGTCGCTTTTCTGTTTGTCGTCGCCGGTTTGCGTCAGCAATACCGGCTCCTCCGCGCAGAAAATCATCCGAAAATAGCTCCGCGTGGAGTGCAGGCAGTTTTCGGCGAGCGGATTTGCGTCAGGGCCAGGAAAAGCCCGCCGGGAATACTGCCGTATTTCCAAGGGCTTAGACGCCGCACGGGCGCAAATCCGCCGCCGAAAACCACTATGGGTCCGCCTCCCGTCAGCTATACACTTGGAAAAACAAGAGGCACAGACGTAAGGAAAGTGTAGGTGAAGTGATGAGAAAGGCGTATCTGCTGCTCGAGAACGGCAGGGTGTTCGAAGGAAAGCTGTTCGGCGCCGAGCACGAGGTCACGGGAGAGGTGGTCTTCTCCACGTCGATGACCGGATATCTCGAGAGTCTTACAGACCCCAGCTACTACGGGCAGATGCTCGTTCAGACGTTCCCGCTCATAGGAAACTACGGAGTCATCCCATCCGACTTTGAGAGCGAAAAGATCCACATGAAAGCGTATATAGTGAGAGAGTGGTGTCAAGAACCTTCCAACTTCAGGTGTGAAGGTGTTCTTGACGCTTTTTTGAAAGCGAACGACATTCCCGGTCTCTGCGGCATAGACACCCGCGCGCTGACTAAGCTCCTGCGCGAGGCCGGCACGATGAACGGGCGGATAGTCATTTCGGACGAGCCGCCAGCGCCCGACCCGTCGCTTGCGGATTACCGTATCACCGACGCGGTGAAGAACACGAGCTGCACCAAGACTGAAGTCCTCGAGCCGGAGGGAAAGCCGGTCTGCAATGTCGCGCTCATCGACTACGGCGCAAAGAAGAGCATCGCCGACACGCTCGTGAAGCGCGGCTGCCGCGTGACGGTCTATCCGCAGGACACGAAGGCGGAGACGATACTCGCCTCCTTCCCGGACGGTGTGATGCTCTCCAACGGCCCCGGCGACCCGCAGGACAACACCGCCTGTATCGCCGAGATACGCAAGCTCTTCGGCAGGATCCCGATGTTCGGGATATGCCTCGGCCATCAGATGATGGCGCTCGCGGCGGGCGGCAGGACCGTCAAGCTGAAGTTCGGGCACCGGGGCGCGAACCAGCCAGTCAAGGACGTCGTCACCGGCAGGGTCTACATCACGAGTCAGAACCACAGCTACGCCGTCGACATCGACAGTCTGAAGGGCGCGGGTGCGGCCGTGCGCTACGTCAACGTCAACGACGGCACCTGCGAGGGCGTGGACTACGCCGGCTCGAACGCGTTCTCCATGCAGTACCACCCCGAGGCGCACGGCGGCCCGCAGGACTGCCTCGAGGCGTTCGACAGGTTTATCGAGATGATGAAGGAGGCAGACTGATGCCGCTCAAGGAAGGAATACGCAAGGTCATGGTCATCGGCTCCGG
Organism: uncultured Clostridia bacterium; assembly: GCA_947630675.1. Classification (GTDB taxonomy): domain Bacteria; phylum Bacillota; class Clostridia; order Oscillospirales; family JAAYOS01; genus CANRIN01. The sequence continues at coordinate 28,046 of CANRIN010000008.1, forward strand.
CCCTATCGTCATAGGACAGGCGGCGGAGTTTGACTACGCAGGCACGCAGGCGTGCCGCGCCCTCAAGGAGGACGGGCTCGAGGTCGTTCTCGTCAACTCGAACCCCGCGACGATAATGACCGATTCGGCGATAGCCGACCACATATACATCGAACCGCTGACGCTCCGCACCGTCACGCGCATTATCGAGAAGGAGCGGCCGGACAGCCTTCTCTCCACCCTCGGCGGGCAGACCGGCCTCACCCTCTCTATGCAGCTTGCGAAGAGCGGCGTGCTCGAGCGGTACGGCGTCCGCCTCCTCGGCGCGAGCCCGGAGACGATAGACCGCGCGGAGGACCGCGAGCTCTTCAAGGAGACGATGCAGAAGATAGGCCAGCCCGTCATACCGTCGGTGACGGTAAACGACGTCGAGAGCGCGATAGCGTTCGCGGGCGAGATAGGCTACCCGCTCGTCATACGCCCCGCCTTCACCCTCGGCGGCACCGGCGGCGGCATCGTCTCGGACGAGCGCGAGCTTCGCGAGATATGCTCTAACGGCCTCTCGCTCTCCCCCATCCATCAGGTGCTCGTTGAACGCTGCATCTCAGGCTGGAAGGAGATAGAGTTCGAGGTCATACGCGACAGCCGCGGCAACGTGATAACCGTCTGCTCTATGGAAAACCTCGACCCGGTGGGCATCCACACCGGCGACAGCATCGTCGTCGCGCCCGCCGTCACGCTTGCCGACCGCGAGTATCAGATGCTCCGCACGGCGGCGCTCCGGATAATCGACGAGCTCGGCGTCGAGGGCGGCTGCAACTGCCAGTTTGCGCTGAACCCCGATAGCTTCGAGTACGCCGTCATAGAGGTCAACCCGCGCGTCAGCCGCTCCTCGGCCCTCGCGAGTAAGGCCACCGGCTACCCGATAGCCAAGGTCGCGACAAAGATAGCCATAGGCTACACCCTCGACGAGATACCGAACGCCGTCACCGGCACGACTATGGCGTGCTTCGAGCCGTCGGTCGACTACATCGTCGTCAAGCTGCCGAAGTGGCCGTTTGACAAGTTCGTGTACGCAAAGCGCACCCTCGGCACGCAGATGAAGGCCACGGGCGAGGTCATGAGCATCGGCACCTCCTTCGAGCAGGCGATAATGAAGGCAGTGCGCGGCGCGGAGATAAGCCACCCCGACCTTCGAGACAAGGCGTGCGAGGCGGCCTCGGACGACGAGCTACGCGAGCGTCTCCGCGCGTCGGACGATATGCGGATCTTTGCCGTCTACGAGGCGCTGCGGCGCGGCTTCTCCTACGACGAGATCTTTGAGATAACGAAGATAGACCGGTGGTTCCTCGGCAAGCTCCGCAACCTCACGCTCTGCGAGAAGGAGCTCTGCGAATGCGGCGAGATGTCGGACGAGCTGTACCTCCGCGCAAAGAAGCTCGGCTTTACCGACAGCTCGATACTGCGGATAAGCGGCAAGCGTCCCGCGCACCCGCGCCTGCCGGTCTACAAGATGGTCGACACCTGCGCGGCGGAGTTTGCGGCACAGACGCCCTACTTCTACTCCACCTTCGACGAGGAAAACGAGGCGGAGGATTTCATCGTGCGGAACCCGTCCGGCAAGAAGACGGTCGTCGTCTTCGGCTCCGGCCCGATACGCATCGGTCAGGGCATCGAGTTCGACTACGCCTCGGTCCACTGCGTCTGGGCGCTCAAGCGCGCGGGCTACGACGTCGCGATAGTCAACAACAACCCCGAGACCGTCTCGACCGACTTTGACACCGCCGACCGCCTCTACTTCGAGCCGCTGACGGCGGAGGACGTCGCGGGCATACTCGCCGTCGAGAAGCCGTTCGGCGTCGTCGTGGCGTTCGGCGGTCAGACCGCGATAAAGCTTACCCACTACCTCGACGAGCAGGGCTACAACATCCTCGGCACCTCCGCCGACGGCATCGACGCCGCGGAGGACCGCGAGCGCTTCGACGAGCTGCTCGAAAAGCTCCGCATCAAGCGCCCGAACGGCTTCACCGTCATGACCTGCGAGGAAGCGCTCGAGGCGGCGGAGAAGGTCGGCTACCCCGTCCTGCTCCGTCCGAGCTACGTCCTCGGCGGCCAGAACATGATAATCGCCTTCGGCGAGGACGACGTCCGCGAGTACATGGGCATAATCCTCGCGCAGAACATCGAGAACCCGGTCCTTATTGACAAGTACCTCTCCGGCACCGAGCTGGAGGTCGACGCGATATGCGACGGCGAGGACATCCTCATTCCTGGCATAATGGAACACATCGAGCGCGCCGGCGTCCACTCGGGCGACAGCATCGCGGTCTACCCCGCCTGGAACATCGACGACGAGATGACCGACCGCATCTGCCGCTGCACCCGCGAGCTTGCGGTCGGGCTCGGAGCGCTGGGTCTTGTCAACATCCAGTACCTCATATACGAGGGCGAGCTGTACGTCATAGAGGTCAATCCGCGCTCGTCGCGCACGATACCCTACATCTCCAAGGTCACCGGCGTTCCGATGGTCGACCTCGCTACCCGCGCGATGCTCGGCGAGAAGCTCCGCGACATGGGCTACGGCTCCGGCCTGTACAGGACGCCGCCGTACGTCGCCGTCAAGGTGCCGGTGTTCTCGTTCGAGAAGCTCTCGGACGTCGACACCCAGCTCGGCCCGGAGATGAAATCCACGGGCGAGGTCCTCGGCCTCGCCGCCACCATGGACGAGGCGATATACAAGGGACTCCGCGCCGCGGGCTACCGCATGGACAAGCGCGGCGGCGTCTTCATCACCGTGCGGGACGTCGACAAGCCGTTCATCAGCGAGACCGCAAAGCGCTTCCACAACCTCGGCTTTGAGATATACTCCACCGAGGGCACGGCGGCGCTGCTGCGGAGCGCCGGCATTCCCGCCATCACCGTAAAGAAGATACACCAGTCCGCGCCGGACGAGATAAACACTCTCAAGCTTATCGAGAGCGGAAAGGTGAACTACGTCATCTCCACCTCCTCTAAGGGGCGCATACCCACGCGCGACAGCGTACGCATACGCCGCAAGGCGGTCGAGCGCAACGTCCCCTGCCTCACGTCCATCGACACGGCGAACGCCCTCGCGCGGAGCCTCGAGAGCCGCTGGTCGCTCCGCAACACCGAGCTTGTGGACGTCTGCCGTATGCGCACCCGCCCGGAGGAGATACCGTTTGTAAAGATGCAGAGCTGCGGCAACGACTACATCGTCGTCGACTGTCTCTCGCGCGGCATAACGAACCCGAACGGCATCGCCGTCCGCTTTGCGGACCGTCGCTACGGCATAGGCGGCGACGGTGTGGCCGTCATACTCCCCAGCCGCACGGCGGACGCGTGCATGCGCATTTTCAACCCGGACGGCAGCGAGGGCGAGATCGGCGGCAACGGTCTCCGCTGCGTCGGCAAGTATCTCTACGACCACGGCATAGTCCCGCGCCGGGTGATGGACATCGAGACGGCGGCGGGCATACGCACCGTCCGCGTCTACACGAACCGCGGCGTGACTGCGGAAGCGAGCGCCGAGATGGGGCTTCCCGTATTCGAGCCGGAGAAAATACCCTCCACGCTCGACGGCGAGCGCGTCATAGACCGCAAGGTGAAGATAGCGGGCGAGGAGCACACGATAAGCCTCGTCTCGATGGGCAACCCGCACTGTGTCGTCTTCCGCGACGACGTGGACACGCTCAACATCGCGGAGGTCGGCCCGCACTTTGAGAACTGCGAGCTCTTCCCCGAGCGGATAAACACCGAATTCTGCAAGATAGTGGACGACCACACGATACGTATGCGCGTGTGGGAACGCTCGGTGGGCGAGACCTGGGCTTGCGGCACCGGCGCGTGCGCGGCGGTCGTCGCGGCGGTCGAGAACGGCTTCTGCCGCAAGGGCGAGGAGATAAGCGTCCGTCTGCGCGGCGGCAGCCTCCGCGTCACCTACCGCGACGACGGCATAACGATGCGCGGCGACACCGTCGAGGTGTTCAGAGGAACGATAAGCATATAAAATCCTGCGACATAGGACAAATCGGGCGGTTCCTTTCGGAACCGCCCGATTTTCGGTGCAACAGCCTCGCAGAGTTTCGCGCCTTTAGCGCGAAATAAATTCAAATCATTTTCGGCGGCGGCGTGTACAATGCGCCCGCGAACTTATACCGCATCCAACGTTGTACCGGGCGCATCAGACCTCGGCGCTTCGCGCCGACGTCCCTACTTTCTGCTAATTGAAATAAAAAACACTTTGCGCGTAGCGCGCGTCGATTTTCCGCCGAAGGCGGAAAACTCGGCGCGAAGCGAAGCGTTTGCTGTCGGCAGGGCTTCGCCCTATCCGACAGTTTCACTTGGAATTGCGCCTGCGCAATTCCAAGTGAACTTCTCGCGGGGAATTGGTAAGGCGGGCAGACAAAGTCTGCCCGCCGCGATTCCCCGCGAAATTTCGCAGTTTACTGCGAAATGACCGCGACCGCTTCTACTTCGCACGCGACGCCCTTCGGCAGAGCCTTCACCGCGACGCAGCTGCGCGCCGGGAACGGCTCGGAGAAGTACTTTCCGTACACCTCGTTGAACGCCGCAAAGTCGCCCATGTCCGCGAGGAAGCAGGTGGTCTTGACGACGCTTCCGAAGCTCGCGCCGCCCTCCTTCAGCACCTCGCCGAGGTTCTTCAAAACCTGCTCGGCCTGCTCCTTTATGCCGCCCGCGACGACGTCGCCGGTGGCGGGGTCTACCGGTATCTGGCCGGAGGTGTAGAGCATATCTCCCGCGGCAATAGCCTGGGAATACGGGCCTATCGCAGCCGGAGCCTTGTCGGTGTGTATCTTCTTTATCATGGTGTTACCTCCAAAAATATATTGCGGGGATGGTCTGCCCCTTATGCCGATTGTACCACATTTTTCCGTGTTCTTCAACCGTTTTTCGGGAGACGACGGCGGTCACTTCAGCTCCCACTTCACGTCCGGCCTGCCGTCTTCGCCGAGGCGCCAATCGACCTTCACCGTGCCGCGCGGCGTTGCGACCTCGCCCTCGGCGTGCGTGAAGTATCCCGGCACCGGCTTCACCTCAAAGTCCGAGTATCCCGGCGCGGTCGGACGGACGCCGAGCACCGTCGCCGGAAGCTCGTAGAGCGCGAGCGAACCCCACGCGTGGCAGTCGCTCCTGCCGTCCGGGCTCTCGAGGCAGGTCGTCATGTTGTTATTCAGCATGTCGCGCCAGAGATCCCAGAGGTGTTCCGTTCTCTCGTACATTCCCGCCTTCTCGAGCGCGCGGAACATGTAGAACATCATCGCGACCGAGCAGCGCGGGTACTGCTTCCCGCCGCCCGCGTAGACGTTCGTGACCTCTGTGAGTATCCGCTTTCCCTCCTCCGGCGACGCGGTATCGGTGAGCACCGCGAACACCTGACAGTGCTCGCTGTACTCCTCAAAGCCGGGGCCGTCCTGATAGAGGCCGTTCGCGCCGACGCAGTGTGTGCGGACGGCGCGCCGCGTCTCCTCCGCGCGGGCGCGGTACTCCTCCGCGACGCCTCCGCGCCCGACGTACTCCGCGATATCCGCCGCGGCATCGAGCCCGTAGATGTAGAGCAGGCTCTCCATCGTTATCGGGCCCGCGGCGTTCGCGTTCGGAACACCCGTCTGCCACTCGTCCACCCAGTCGATAAACGACCAGAACCGCCCGCCGTTGTTCGGGCCGCCCGTCTTCGCGACGAGGCCGCGCCCGTCTGTATTTCTGCGGAAGTATTCGAGTATGCCGTCCACCGTCGGGAGATGGTAGCGTATAAGCTCCTTGTCCCCGAAGTAGAGCATGTGGTCGCGGAGCATGAGTATGTAGTATATCGAAAAGCCCGGAATGACGTTCGTACCGTAGCAGGGATAGCTGCAGTTGAGCAGCCCGTCATAGCGCGCGGAGCGCTTGAAGTCGTCCATGCACTTGCGGGCGAGGCTGTCGTCCGCTGCTACGTTGTAGGTGTAGAGCATCTGCGAGCGCGAGTCCATGATGTACTGGAGCTGTTCGTAGTACGGGCAGTCCTCGTAGGTCTCGTGCATACAGCGGCGGAGGGTGCGGACGCTTATGTCCCAGATACCCTCCATGCTGCCGTCCGAGGTCGTCACCCCGGTCTTCACCTCGAGCGGATAGCCAGTCTCCTCGTATGTGAGGTGCGCGAGCGTGAGCGGCTCGGAAGCGGTCTCTATCTTGAGCCGCACGAACCGGAACGTCCGGAACCAGAACGGCTCGTACACCTCGGGCGACTGCTCCGTGCCGTGCCCCGAGACCGTATACTCGTCCGAATATCCCGCGATAACGCCGTTCTCGCAGTCCTCGCGGTCGCGCTTTTTCAGCTGCATACCGCCCATGCCGACCTCGGCGGCGTAGCTCTCGGCATAGATAAGCTTCACCTTTGCGCCCGCGCCTCCGCAGAGGGCAAGCGAGATGTAGCCGGTCATGAGCTCTCCCGCCGTTATCTCGACGACAGCGCGGCTCCCCGCCGGGACGGTGAGCGGCGCGTCCTCTCGGAGAAGTGCTGTCCACTCACCCGCGCCGTTCGTTCCCTCGCGCACGACCTTGACGCCCGCAAACCTCGCGGGCCGGCGGTAGAGCGAGGGTATCGGCCTCGGCAGGAGGTTTCCGGGGCTTATCGCAGTCGGATAGGTGCGCTCGTACCTCGGCTCGGAAGGACGCCAGTCGGAGTCGTCGAATCCGGCCGACTTCCACCCCTGCGCCTTTGCCTCTCCCTCGGCCAGCTCAAAGAATTGCAGCGGCGCGAAGTAGGGATTCTCCCCCACTATCTTCACCTCATCCGCGTGGCGGAAGCGCCACGTCTCGTCCGCACAAACCGTCTCTTCGGAGCCGTCTGCACTCACGAGCTTTCCCTTGAAGAAGAAGCCGGGGCGTTCGGTGCGCCAGATCGAGTGGTTCCCGTTGCGGTCGGTGAGCGGGTAGCGCAGGACTATCGCCGCGAGGACGTTCGTCCCCTCCGTGAGATACGGGAGAAGGTCGACCGTCTCGTAAAACCACACCTTCGCGTCTCCCTTCTCGGGGCCTGTCTCGACGAGGCGTCCGTTGACATAGAGCTTGTAGCGCGAGTCGGCGGAGACGTCCGCCGTGAAGCCCGCGGGCAGCCGGTCAAACGTGAGCTCCCTGCGGAAATACACTATCTGCGGGTCGGGCGCAAGGGCAGCGTTCGGCTCGCCCGTCCATATCCATCCGCTCCTCGGCAGGCTTCTGAAGTATTCTTCCATCGTTTTCTCCTCTCTATTTTCTTCTCACAGACGGATGAGCCGGCCCGTCTTCACGTCGCGGGCGTACCCACCTATCTGCTCCCATGCGAGCTCCGCGTAGCTCGGCGTCGGCCAGTGGACCATGCCCTCGCAGGACGCCGTTCTGAAAAGGCACTCGCCGCTGTCGTTCACGCTGTCGCCGATGAAATACTTCCGGCCGCGCTCCTCGCGCACCTCGGTGCGCTCGAACTCCGCGCCGACGCTCCGCACCACCGGGTCGGCGCTCGCGGCGTAGAACTCCGCCGGCTTCCACTCGGACGCGCCGCAGCCGCCGACGCGCCGCCAGTTGTCGAACGCGCGGCGCTTCGCCGCCGCAGAGAGGTCAATGACGCCGTCGCGGACGTCCCCCTCCGGCTCGCGGTACAGCGGTTCGAGGCAAAGCATCTCATGCTCGCCCATGAAGAGAAGCGCCGGAACCTCCAACGTCTCTGCGCGGCGGAGCATTTCTTCCGTCAACCGGTACTCCGGATAGAACTGTCCGTCGAGCTCGTGCGCGCGGACGTCCCCCGCGAAGAGCATACCGCCCATTCCGGCGCCGGCAAAGAGCTCCGGCCGCGCGAGGACGTTCCTCGACGTCATGAATCCGCCGAAGCTGTAGCCTATGCTGTACACGCGGCTTGTGTCCACCGGATAGTGCTCCTTCGCGTAGTCGAGGAGCGCGAGGATGTTGTCAAGGTTCTCGTTTTCCGGGGCGATGACTATGCACTCCTCCCGCGCCGCCACCTGCATGACGCCGTAGCTCTCGGCGAGCTGTATCGGATTGTGCGCCCCGTGCAGGCAGAATATCAGCGGGAAGCGCCGCCCCGGCGCGGACTCCGACGCGGCGGGGACGTAGGACGCCCAGCGGTTCAGCCTGTCCGCGCGGTCGCCGTGCGTCTCCTTTATGAGGCCCTTTTCGTACCCGCGCCAGTACTCCTTCGACTGCTCCGAGTCCTCGTCCATAGCCATGACGGCCATTCTCTCCGCGATGGCCCGTCCGTCCTCGGAGGCGGCTATCGCGTCCGCATCCGCGAGCGAGTCTCCCATGGCGCGGAAAAGTCCCGCCGGACCCGCGTTCTGCTCCCTTCGGACGTCCTCCTCCGTGAGGCCCATTTTGACTTCGTTATTCTCTTCCGTATGTATCCCTCCCTACAAAATCCGGTCGTGCCGTTGTGATTCAATTATACCGCTTCCCTAAGCCGTATACAATCGGTTTCCGGAAATAATTTATAGCTGTATGAGTAGAGAGCGGCCGGACGGGCGCCCTCTACTCATTCTCCTCCCTGCTTCTCTCGTCCTCGAGCATGCGGTGCTCGTCCGCGCCGTGGGCGCCGAAGATGTCGCTCCCCTGCACCGCGCCGAAGACTATCGCATCTCCGCCGAACCTGCCGCGTATCGAGTCAATAGTGTTCTCGAGGCGCTCGCGCTTCTCGCGCCTGCGCTCGTCCGCGGGGCTCGCGAACAGGTCGAGCTGCTCCGCCGCCTCGTCCTCGCGGACGAGGCCGGCAGCCGTCACCGTGAGCTGACGTATCGGCGCAGTCTCCTGCCAGTTTGACTGCACCGTCGCGAGCGCCGCAAGGAATATCTCCCGCGAGAGCGCCGTCGGTCGTTCGAGGCGCGTCCGCCGCGAGATGTCGCGGAAGTCGGGGCTGCGTATCTGCACCACGACCGTCGTGCAGCGGAGGCCGTACTTCCTGAGCCGGCCCGCGACCTCGTCCGAGAGCGCGAGGAGCCCCGCCTTTATGTCCTTCTCCCCCACGAGGTCGCGGGTGAAGGTCATGCCGCTTCCCATCGACTTTGCCTCCTCGCGCTCGCCGTAGCGCCGGACGGGCGAGTTGTCCTCGCCGCGCGCGTAGTCGTAGACCGAGCGGCCCATCCGTCCGAGTATCCGCTCAAGAAAGTCCGGGTCGGAGTTTGCAACGTCTCCTATCGTTCTGATGCCGAATTTTTCAAGCGCCGCCGCAGTTCTCCGCCCGACGAACAGCAGCTCGCCCGCGGGGCGCGGCCACACCACATCTTTTAGATTTTCGCGGCTTATGACGGTCGTGGCATCCGGCTTTTTGAGGTCGCTGCCGAGCTTTGCCAGCACCTTGCAGAAGCTCACGCCGACAGATATTGTGAGCTCGAACTCGCGCTTCATCGTCTCGCGGAGCTCATTTGCTATCGTCTCGCCGTCTCCGAAGAGCGACCTCGAACCGGTGACGTCGAGCCAGCTCTCGTCTATACCGAACGGCTCGACCATGTCGGTGTAGCGCAGATACACCTCGTTTACCTTCTTCGAGAGCTCGGCATAGCGGTCATGGTGCGGCGGGACGAGCACGAGCGCGGGGCACTTCCGCCTTGCCTGCCAGACGGTCTCCGCCGTCTGGACACCCGCCTTCTTTGCAAGCTCGTTCTTGGCGAGGATTATCCCGTGGCGCAGCTCCGGCGCGCCGCAGACCGCCATCGGCACGCGGCGCAGCTCCGGGTGACCTATGCACTCGACCGAGGCATAGAAGCTGTTGAGGTCGCAGTGCAGTATCGTCCTGTCCGGCACGGGATCGCCTCCTTTTGTTATTTACCGTGATTATAGCACATAAACGAACATTTGTCCAGTCCAAATTCCGCCCATTCGTCCGGCGCAGGGTGTTGCAAAGCGCGAAAACGCGTGCTATAATATTCCTGCATGGATCCCAAAAATATGGAGGTATAAATGTTATGGCAGAGCTTATCGGAGCAGCAATAATCGGCCAGTCCGGCGGCCCGTCCGCGGTCATAAACGCGTCGGCCTACGGGGCCATCCGCACCGCCCTCGATTCCCCCTACATCACGAAGGTCTACGGCGCGGCTCACGGCATCAAGGGCGTCCTTGACGACCAGCTTTACATCATGGACGAGGAGGACCCGGCGGAGCTCGAGCTTCTCAAGTACACTCCTTCGAGTGAGCTTGGCAGCTGCCGCTACAAGATAGCCGACCCCGACTATGACGACACCGACTATCAGCGCATTCTCGAGATATTCAAGAAGTACAATGTCCGCTATTTCTTCTACAACGGCGGCAACGACTCGATGGATACCTGCAACAAGATATCCAAGTACATGATGAAGGTCGGCTACGAGTGCCGCATCATGGGCATTCCGAAGACGATAGACAACGACCTCTACGGCACCGACCACTGCCCCGGCTTCGCGTCCGCGGCCAAGTACATCGCCACCTCCCTCATGGAGGTCTATAAGGACGCGTATGTCTACGACACCGGCATGATAACCGTCGTGGAGTGCATGGGCCGTCACGCCGGCTGGCTCACCGCCGCCGCTGCCCTCGCGACCGAGGCGGGCGCGGGTCCCGACCTCATCTACCTGCCCGAGGTCAACTTCGACATGGACGACTTCCTTGCCGACGTCAACCGCATCTACGAGGCGAAGGGCAAGTGCCTCGTCGCCGTCAGCGAGGGCATCCACTATGCCGACGGCAGCTTCGTCAGCGAGGCAAAGACCGCCGCGACCGACGGCTTCGGCCATGCCCAGCTCGGCGGACTTGCATCCCTGCTCGCGAACACCATCAAGGAGAAAACCGGCGCGAAGGTCCGCGGCATCGAGCTCAGCCTGCTCCAGCGCTGCGCCGCCCACTGCGCGTCGCTCACCGACATCGAGGAGAGCTTCATGAGCGGCAAGACCGCCGTCGAGGAGGCCGTCTCCGGCACCACCGACAAGATGGTCGGCTTCGAGTGCGACCGCACGAACGGCTACGAGTGCAAGCCGAAGCTCTTCGAGCTCACGAGCGTCGCGAACTTCGAGAAGAAGGTCCCGCGCGAGTGGATAAACGAGGAGGGCAACGGCGTTCTGAAGCCCTTCATCGACTACGCGCTCCCGCTCATCCAGGGCGAGACCAAGCTCCCCAAGGAGAACGGACTGCCGAGGTTCGCGCACCTCAAGAAGGTAATCGCGAAGTAAACTTCGCGTCGACGCGAAATGTGCTCGCTTCGCTGCGCACCCTTTCGCGTCGAGACTTTCGCGGGAAATTGCGGGGGCAGACTTTGTCTGCCCCCTTCAAATTCCCGCGAAGCCGCCGGACAAGGCGCAGCCTTGCCGGCGGCAAGCGCTGCGCTACGCGCCTCGACGGCTTTGCCGTCTTCGACGCACGCTACGCGCAAAGTATTTTTCCCGACGTACACGCCGTCGGGAAAAATGATTGGAATTTATTTCGCCGCTGAAGCGGCGAAACTCTGCGAGGCTTATAAATCGAGCCGATACGTTGCGTATCGGCTCGATTTTTTGGCGTTTTCAGGTTGAGTGCGCGCCGGACTTACTGCTTTGCGCCGGGCTTCTTTCCGCCCTTGAAGACGAAGAACTGTGAGAACACGAAGTTCAGCACGAGGACGACCACGTTGACTGCCACTTTCGCTGCCATTCCCCACAGGGAGTCCTCGAGCCCGATGAGCCGGTTTGCGGCAAACATCACCGCCCACTCAAGGACGGCGGTGAAGGCGCGGCTCGCAAAGAAGCTCGCCGCCTCGCGAACAAGCGCCGCCGCGCCGTCCACATGGCTGCGGAACACAAAGAGCTTGTTTGTCACATACGCGAACACTACCGACGCGACTATCGCTATGGCGTTCGCTATATCGAACTCCACACCGAGTTTGTAGCACAGGAGCCAGAACAGCAGGTAGTTCACTGCCGTCGTACACGCTCCGACGACGGCATAGCGCACCAGCTTCTTAAATTTTTCGCTTTTCAGAAATTCCTTCATATCGGACAGACCTCTCGGAAGATTTGCGGACCAACTTTACATAGGATACCATATTATCTGCAAAATGTCCAGCGGAAACCGCCCTTTTGTCCCGCAGCGGACGGGTTTTCCCGCGCGCCGCCCTCTTCCGGGAAGGCGGGGGCGCGGATTTAGATTTATTTGCCAAAATCCGTATTCCGTGATATACTATAGTCTGAAGGTTTGTATACATTGCGCGGCGCCCCTCCCGGCGCGCGCAGACGGAGGTATCTTCTTTTCATGGAACATATTCCCTACCGCGGGAGACGGGAGGAGGCGATAAAGCCGTCCCTCTTCCTCGGCGTCGGACTTGCGTTTCTCCTGCTCGCGGCGGCGCTCTTCCTCTTCGCTCCGCTGCTCGGATTTCTTGCCGCGCTGTGCGGATGTGCCTCGGCGGCGTGTCTGCTGTACTACGGACTGCGCCGCGCGGTCGAGGGTGGATTTCTTATCGGCCCCGCGAAGGCTCTCATCTGGATAATGCGCATAGCATTTGTCGCGGGACTCGTGAGCTTCATCGCGGTCGAGTGCTTCGTCGTCTCCGGCGGTCATACCGACGCGGAGTCGCGCGGCGCGGACTACCTCATAGTCCTCGGCTGCGGCGTCGACGGTGAGACGCCGTCTCTGATGCTTCAGAGCCGCATAGACGCGGCGGAGGAATTTCTCAAGGCAAACCCGGGCACCACGGCCGTTCTCAGCGGGTGCCGGGGTCCCGGTGAGGATATAAGCGAGGCGGAGGCCATGCGCCGCGCGCTTGTCGGGCGCGGCATAGACGGCGAGCGTCTTCTGCTCGAGCCGGAGTCGCGCGACACGATAGAGAACATCCGCAACTCGCTTGCGCTCATCCCGGACGGCGCGCGCGTCGCGGTGCTCTCAAACGACTTCCATCTCTGCCGCGCGCGCCTCATTGCAAGGAACGAGGGCGCGGAAGTATCGGCGGTCTCCGCCGTGACGCCGCGCGCGGACCTCGCGTTCTGCTACTACGTCCGCGAATACTTCTCGCTTGCGAAGGTATTTTTCACCTATCTTTTCTGACCCGGAGGAAAACATGTTTGAACGCCTGCTTGATATAGAAAAAAGGTACGTCTCGGTCGGCGAAGAACTTGCCTCGCCCGAGGTCTATGGCGACCCGCAGCGCGCGGCGGAGCTTGCCCGCGAACAGAAGCGGCTCCAGCCGATAGTCGAGGCGTTCCGAGCCTACCGCGCGGCGCGCGAGGCGCGGGACGAGGCGGAGGAGCTCCTTTCCTCCGGCGAAAGCGACCTCTACGACCTCGCCCGCGAACAGCTCGCCGAGTCGAAGGCAGAGCTCGAACGGCTCGAGGGCGAGCTGCGCGTCCTGCTCCTTCCCGCAGACCCGAACGACGACAAGAACGTTATCGTCGAGATACGCGGCGGCGCGGGCGGAGAGGAGGCGGCGCTTTTCGCCGCCGACCTCTATCGGATGTACTCGATGTACGGCGAGGCAAAGCGGTGGAAGACCGAGATAACGAACCTCAACGAGACCGAGCTCGGCGGCTTCAAGGAAGTGAGCTTCATCATCGAGGGCGCGGGCGCATACTCAAGGCTGAAATTTGAGAGCGGCGTCCACCGCGTCCAACGCGTTCCGGACACCGAGAGCCAGGGACGGATACACACCTCGACCGTCACCGTCGCGGTCCTGCCCGAGGCGGAGGAGGTCGAGCTCGAGATAAACCCGAACGACCTTCAGATAGACACCTACCGCTCGAGCGGCGCGGGCGGCCAGCACGTCAACAAGACCGAGAGCGCGATAAGGATAACCCACCTTCCGACCGGACTCGTCGTGGAGTGTCAGGACGAGCGGAGCCAGTACAAGAACCGCGAGCGCGCCATGCGCATCCTCCGCTCCCGCCTCTACGACAGGATGCTCGAGGAGCAGTCGGCGGCGACCAACGCGGAGCGTAAGAGCCAGGTCGGCACCGGCGACCGTTCGGAGCGGATACGCACCTACAACTTCCCGCAGGGGCGCGTCACCGACCATCGGATAGGGCTCTCGCTCTACAAGCTCGACGCGATACTTGCGGGCGACCTGGACGAGCTTATAGACGCGCTCGTCACCGCCGACAGGGCGGAGAAGCTGAAGAACGCGGAGGCGTAAAGCTCCGGTATCTTTTCCCATCCTCGGGCGAGGGGGTAGAATATGCAGACAAAGTTATTCAGTCACGTCATCTCGGAGGACGATCCGAGAATAGCGGAGGCGGCAAAGATAATACGCGGCGGCGGTCTCGTGGCGTTTCCCACCGAGACCGTGTACGGCCTCGGTGCGAACGCGCTCGACCCGGCGGCGGTGCAGAAGATATTCCGCGCAAAAGGACGCCCCGCCGACAATCCGCTCATAGCGCACATCGCGAGCTTCGAGGAGATACGCCGCCTCGTCCGCGTCCTTCCGCCCGAGGCGGAGGCTCTCGCGAAACGGTTCTGGCCGGGTCCGCTCACGATGATACTTCCCGCGGCGCCCTGCGTCCCTCCGGAGGTCACGGCGGGACTGCCGACCGTGGGCGTGCGCCTTCCGGCGCACACGATAGCCCGCGCGCTCATACGCGCGGCGGGCGTGCCGATAGCCGCGCCGAGCGCAAACTCCTCCGGCAAGCCCTCCCCCACCTCCGCGCTGCACGTCTTCGAGGACATGTGCGACAGGATAGACGCCATCCTCGACGGAGGGCGGAGCGGCGTCGGCGTGGAGAGCACTATAGTCTCGCTTGCCTCCGGCAAACCGAAGCTCCTGCGCCCCGGCGGCATCTCGCTAGAGCAGCTCGAGTCGGTGCTCGGGGAGGTACAGGTGGACAAGGCCGTCCGCGAGAAGCTCGCTGACGGCGAGCGGCCGCTCGCCCCCGGCATGAAGTACCGCCACTACGCCCCGAAGGCGCCGATGACGCTCGTGATGGGCGACCCCGAAAAGAGCATGCTGAAGATACGCGAGCTTGCAGGGCCGGAGGACGGCATAATCTGCTTTGACGAATATTTCTTCCGCTTCGGGAATACGAAGTACATACGCGGCTTCGGACACTCCTGCCACCCCGAGGAGCAGGCGGCGCGGCTTTTCAAGATACTTCGCAGCTTCGACACGCTGCCGGTCCGCCATATCTACTCCCAGTGCCCTGAGGAGACGGGAATCGGACTTGCCGTCGTAAACCGCTTGAAAAAAGCGTCAGGCTTTAGTATAATACAGGTATAAAAATAATGGTGTGAACACACCGGGGGAGGTTATTCTATGTTGGGCAATATGAAGGTAATAGGCATAACAGGCGGCACCGGCTGCGGGAAGACCTCGGTGCTTCGCATGATGGAGCGGTTGGGCTGCTTTGCGATAGACGCGGACGAGGTCTACCACCGTCTGCTCCGCTACGACCACGAGATGCTTGCGCGCCTGCGCCAGGAGTTTCCGACCGTGTTCGACGAAGCGGGTCACCTCGACCGTACCGCGCTCGGCCACATCGTCTACAATGACGAGGCGCAGATGGAGGTACTTACTCACATCACCCACTACCACATCATCAAGGAGATCCAACACCTGCTCGAGCGCGGCGAAAGGAACGGCGCGGGCATGGCTGTTATCGACGCGGTCATGCTGATAGAGAGCGGCCTTGACCGGATATGCGACCTCGTCGTCGGCGTCACGGCGCCGCGCGACGTGCGCGCAAGGCGGATAATGCGGCGCGACGGCATCACCGCCGAGCAGGCGCGCCAGCGCATAGACGCTCAGCCGGACGAGGACTTCTACCGCCAGAACTGCGACTACATTCTCTCCAACGCCGTCGACGACGGGTCGATACACGACAAGACCGTCGGCTTCTACGACAACCTCGTCAACGGCAAGATCTTCCCCAAAAAGCGGGAAGAGAACTGATAACGGCACCACCGTCCGCAGGCATCGCCCGCGGACTAACAAAACAGAAAGGATGATAAAGTATGTCCGAACCCAAAAAGTCCCCCGCACGCGACCTGCTCGAGACGCCGAAGAACGGCCTTGACCGCATCAGTGACGCCGAGCGCGCTGAGATGAAGAAGTTTGCCGTCGACTACCGGCACTTCATCGACACCTGCAAGACCGAGCGCGAGACCGTCACCCACACGATAGAGCTCGCCGAGGAGCGCGGCTACAAGCCCTACGTCCGCGGCATGGCCCTGAAGCCCGGCGACAAGATATATTTCAACAACCGCGGCAAGGCGCTCTTCCTCGCCGTGATAGGCGAGAAGCCGCTTGACGAGGGCGTTCTTATCAGCGGCGCGCACATCGACTCCCCGCGCATCGACCTCAAGACGAGCCCGCTCTATGAGGACAGTGAGTTTGCCTTCTTCAAGACCCACTACTACGGCGGGATAAAGAAGTTCCACTGGGTAAACATCCCGCTCGAGCTGCACGGCGTAGTCGCGAAGAAGGACGGCACCGTCGTGAACGTCCGCTTCGGCTGCGACCCGGACG
The DNA here is from genome assembly GCA_947630675.1 of uncultured Clostridia bacterium. GTDB lineage: Bacteria > Bacillota > Clostridia > Oscillospirales > JAAYOS01 > CANRIN01. The sequence continues at coordinate 44,481 of CANRIN010000008.1, forward strand.
AGCCCGTGCTTGTCATCGCCGACATACTTATACACCTCGCGGGCGAGCAGATGAAGCGTCCTGCGGCGGAGATCTTCACCGGCGAGGCGCTGAACGCGCTCGTCGGCTCCGAGCCCGCCCATGACGACGACGGCGCCGACCGCGTCAAGCTCGCCGTCATGAGCATACTGCACGAGAAGTACGGCATCGAGGAGGCGGACTTCCACTCTGCAGAGCTCACCCTTGTCCCCGCGATGAACTCTCGCGAGGTCGGCTTTGACGGCAGCATGATAGGCGCCTATGGCCACGACGACCGCATCTGCGCCTACACCACCGTCCGCGCGCTCTTCGACATTGAGGGCACGCCGACGCACACCGCCGTCGCGCTCCTCGTCGACAAGGAGGAGATAGGCTCCGTCGGCGTCAGCGGCATGAGCTCCAAGACCTTCGACACCTTCATGGAGGATATATGCGAGGGCTTCGGCGTTCCGCTCCGCGTCTGCTATGAGAACAGCTGCTGCCTCAGTAACGACGTCGCCGCGGGCTTCGACCCGAACTACCCGGCGTCCTTCGACCGCCGCAACGCCAGCCGTCTCAACTACGGCATGGGCATCACCAAGTACACCGGCCGCGCCGGCAAGGGCGGCGCGAGCGACGCTTCCGCAGAGCTTATGGCGCGCGTGCGCAAGATCCTCGACGACGCGAACGTCGTCTGGCAGATGGCGCCTCTCGGCGCTGTCGACGTCGGCGGCGGCGGAACGATAGCCGGCATCATGGCAAACCGCAACATCGACACCGTCGACGCGGGCGTTCCGGTTCTCTCGATGCACTCCCCGTGGGAGATAATCTCCAAGCTCGACCTCTACATGACCTACAAGGGGCTGGGCGCGTTCCTTTCAAGCAAGTAAAAACTTTCGGCGCAAAATGTGCTCGGGCAATAAATTGCCCTGCGCACCCTTTCGCGCCGAGACGTTCACTCGGAATTGCGCAGGCGCAATTCCGAGTGAAGCTGTCGGACAGGGCGCAGCCCTGCCGACAGCAGCGCTACGCTACGCGCCTCGCGCCTGCGGCGCTTCGACGCACGCTCCGCGAGAGGTATTTTTCCCGACGCGCATGTCGTCGGGAAAAATAATTTGACTCTATTTCGCCGCTGAGCGGCGAAACTCTGCGAGGCTATCGCGGGACGTCGGCGCGGAGGCCGAGGTCTGATGCGCCCGGTAGAAAGTTGCGGCGCGTAACGAGTTGAGGGGCGTATTCTCTGCGAGGCCATTGAAACGGCTACAGTAAATTGCAAAAGTTTACGCAAAGTTTTACAAACTTAAAGCTCCGGCGGTAAAAACCGCCGGAGCTTTTGCGTTGTGTCGCATGATCCCCCGGTTATGCTAGGGGCAAGACAGGCTTGAGATAAAAGTATCGAGCGAAACAAGCCGCTATACAGACACGTCATAAACAAGCTGGCAAACCCGTTTGCGGGTCGTAGGACAAGTAATGCAAGCGACAAAATTCAGCGCGCCTTAAGACGCTTGCCGGTAAGAGGCCCTTATAGGGTCAATCAAGCCTCCGGCTTAGCCAGAGGTTGTGACTGTTATTCGGGTCTGCGCCGTGCCGTGGGTTCGATGAACCTGTCATTTCTCAGCAGGAACGCGAACGCCGCGCACACTGCGGCGCCCGCTATGCCGAGCAGCAGCATCACGAGCGCCGCGCCGGAGCCGGGACCGTATCCGAACAGCTTCGCCGCGAGACCGTCCGGCGGTACGGACGCCATGAGCGGTTCGCAGACCCGGTCCACGAGGAAGCCGCCGAGAAACGTCCCTATCGGTATCGTGAAAAACTGCAGCGTGTTCCGACAGGAGTACACCCTCCCCTGCATCTCCGCGGGGACGGTGGATCGCATCACGACGTCGAGGTTCGAGTTCATCAGGGGTATCACGAACCATCCCGCAAACTGCGCCGCGCACCACACGACGGGTGAACGTGAAAAGGCAAGGATGAAGTTCTCCGTCGTAAGCGAAAGCAGGAGCGTATACACTATCGTGCGTATGCGGTCGCGCGGCGCGGGCAGCACCGTCACGAGCAGGCTCCCCGCAAGCGACGCTATGCCGGCACACGCCGTCACCGCGCCGAGCGTCGCTTCGCTCTCGCGGAGAAGCACGAACGGCACGAGCGCCGCGTCAAAAGCGCTTGCGACGAGGTTCACCCCCGCGAGGAAGAATATCAGCCGGAGGATCATCCCGTGCCCGCGCAGATACCGAAGTCCGGAGCGTGCGCTTTCAAGCAGAGTTTCGCGCTCCGCTCCTCCCTCCCCCGCCGAGGCTTGCTCCTGCTCGGGGATGCGAACGAACAGCAGCAGCGCGAGGAACGCCACGGCAAACGTCGCGAGGTCGGCGTATATCACGCCCTCGAGACCCGCGAGCGTGAAGAGAGCCGTCGCCGCAACTGGGTGCAGTATCGTGACAAGCGACCCGGAGAAGGACCGCAGTCCGCTCGTCCGCTGGTACCGGTCCTTCGGGACGATGAGCGTCATGGCGACGTCGCCCGCCGGCTGCTGGACGGTGTTCATCAACCCGTTCACGGCGTTCAGGACATACATGTGCGCGGGACAGAGCGCGTCCGTGCGCAGAAGCACAAGCAGCGAGAGCGTACAGCACGCCGCGAGCGCGTCGCACACGAGCAGGACTGTCTTTTTCGGCCACCTGTCCGAAAGCGCGCCTGCAAAGATGCTCATCAGCACATACGGCGCGTATGAGCATATCGAGAGCAGCGACGCCGCGAGCGCCGAGCCCGTCCGCTCGAACACCCACAGAGTCAGCGCGAATGACGTCATGGCGCTCCCGAGCTGCGAAAGCGCCTGAGTCGGCCAGAGCACGAAGAACGCGCGCATTTCCTTTATTCTGTTTTTCATTTTGACTTTGCTCCTTTGATTTTTCGTTTGAAGTAATATCAAAATTGCAAAGTCCGAGGATATTTCAAGCTCTTATCGCTCCATGCAGTATCCTCAAACCTTGCATGGAGCAAAGACCGCTTCAAGGATAAACAAACCCCTGCCTCCCGTTTGTATTTGCGTCTATTGTAGCACAGCGGCACGCGTTTTGCAAATTTCAGCTGCGGATCGCAGCATACCCCACCCCCATTTAGCGGGGAAGCCCCGCAAGCATTTGCGGGGGCGGGCCCCGCGTCCTGAAGTGAGGCAGAGCCTCACCGCACCTTCGCGGGGCTGTGCCGCCCCACTCCGTATAGCGGGGAAGACCCCGCAGGAATCTGCGGGGGCGACCCCCGCGTCCTTGGTAGAGCGGAGCTCTACCGACACCTTCGCGGGGCTGTGCCCCACTCCCCTCCAGCGGGGAAGCCCCGCGAGCATCCGCGGGGCGAGACCCCGCGTCCCTAAGTGAGGCTGAGCCTCACCGGCACCTTCGCGTGGCTGTGCCGCCCCGCGCCCCTGCATTACTTTTTGCTCGCGCAAAAAGTAATCAAAAACGCGCTTAAGGGAGAGGGCTCCGCCCTCTCCCTTAATAAACCCTCACCTCTGACTTAAGACCCACAACCGGAACCGCCAGCACAGGTCAAACCTTCACCACCGACAACATCGAACGATTCCTGCGTAGTAGAGTCGAAAAGTCCGGTTCAACGCTCCGACTATAGGCGTAATGCAGAGAGTACCCCAAGAAATCGGGACTTTCGGTTCTATGCAGAAAGTATAAGCGGGGAAGCTGATACCAGCTTCCCCGCTATTTGTGGCGTGGTAGAGACTTGATATGTAGAAAGAGGGGTACATAGGGGAGAAAACCTGGTTTTCTCCCCTATGTGTGTTTTTGGCTACTTTTTGCACAAGCAAAAATGTAGCGAGTGCGAGCTCGAACATCT